>NZ_BAABDO010000102.1:0-24091 GCF_039539665.1 Actinomadura keratinilytica | reverse complement strand
GCCGGGCGGCGTCGCCGCGGGCCGTGCGCGACCGCCCCGGCACCACCGGTGCGCCGGGACCTTCGACCGCGCCCTGCCCCGCGGTGGGGCCGGCGCCGGGGGTCAGCCCTTCCTGCGCCGCGTGTTGCCGCCGCGTCCGCGCAGCGGAACGCCGGCCTCCTTGAGGATGTTGTAGATGAACCCGTACGACCGGCCGGTCTCGGCGGCCAGGTCGCGGATGCTTTCGCCGGACGCGTATCGAGGGGCGAGCTCGGCCGCGAGCTTGGTGCGCTCGGCACCGGTCACGCGAGTGCCCCTCGCCAGGGTGCGGGCCACGAGTACCTCCTGAATCGACGTGTATGTCGGCTGCCCGGCGGGACGTCCCCCCGCTGTCAGCACGCTGGTGATCTACCCAACCTACACATTCCCCGCAAACAGGCCGCCAATGCCGCACGAAACGTCACATGAACGGCCGATGGTGGACTTTTCCATGGCGATCGGCGAGTCGCAACCGCCGCGCCGGTGACGATCGCCACGTCCCGGCTCCCCGGCACCGCCCGGTCCGGTCCCATCCGGCCGCCTCCGTCCACACTCGGCGAACGCCGCCCCCCGTCCAGTACGGACGAGGCGCTGCGAACAGCTCGATCATCACCAGGGGCCACGAACCGGCAACCGACCGCGACCTGGGCGAACACCGTCGAACCATCTCTTTCCCGCCAACGCGGCTCCCACCCGCACCCTCGCCCGCACCGGGGCGGGGAGAGGCGGCTCTGCCCCGCCCGGCGATCGACCGATCAGCGGAGAAGAACCGCCTGGAAGCGCTTTCCATTAGCCGCCGCGAACGTTTCTTGAATCAGATTCGGTTCATGTGCCTCTTTCGTCCGCCGGAACAACGCTGATCACATCTCACCGCCCCGCACATCATCCGCAGCGCGCCCCGTCCTTCGCCCGAGACGGCGAGTCGGGCGAACGCCGTGATCGGCGACCGAAGGGCACCGCCGGAAGACGGAGGGAAGACGGAGGGAAGACAGAGGGAAGACTGACAGGAGATGTCAGGTTTCGGGCCGAGCATGGTCCCGCCGGTCGCCGCCGACGGCGGACGCGCACCGGCCTGCAACGAACAGATCGACGGACAGGAGCATCCTGCGATGCGTGAAACGCCGGCAGAACTCAGGGAGCTCCAGGCCCTCCTGGACGCCTCCCTCGCCCGCTCGTCCGCGCACCTGCGCTCGATCATCCACGCCGGCACCACCCTGACCGCCGAGCAGCTCACCGAGGTGCTCACCGGCATGTGCACCCTCGCCCTGTCCACCGTGACGGCGAAGGGCGAGCCGCGGATCAGCGGCGCGGACGGGCACTTCCTGCACGGCAGGTGGCACTTCGGCACGGCGGCCGGCGCCGCCAAGGCCCGCCACCTGGCCGCCCGTCCCGCCGCCAGCGTCGCGCACATGCGCGGTGAGGACCTGGGGGTGTTCGCGCACGGCACCGTGGAGATCCTCTGCTCCCCGGGCCGCGAGCCGGCCGCGGACTGGCCGTACGTGCGCGAGTACTTCCAGGACTTCTACGGAGACGACGCGTTCGACTGGGATGATGTGGTTTGCTATCGGCTGCATCCGCACTGGATGACCGCTTACGCCCCCGACTTCGCCAAGCTCACCGCGGCGCCCCGCCCGTGATCGCTCCAGACCGGACGGAGGGCGTCAAGTAGCCGGGCGCAGGTTGGCCGATGCCGGTCGGCCCGCCGGGGCGGGAGCGCGCATGTCGGTCATCGCGGTAAATGTCAGAGGCCAGGAGTGCCGGCTTCGGCCGGCGACGTCGCGGCACCGCATCCCCCCGAAAAGAGGTGTCACTGATCGCTTCCAAAGCCGATCACGGAACGGGACCGCACGACTACCCGCTCGGGCGGCTGGAGTCCGCCCGGCAGGACGGGGAGCAGGCCGCCCGGCGGGCGCTGCAGCGGGTCGAGGCGGAGGACGTGCGCCGGGCCCTCCTGCACTACCCCGCCGAGCTGCGCCGCGCGATCCTCGACCTCGTCGGCCTGCCGGACCTGCGGAGGATCAGCAGACGGGCGGCCGGCACGGTCCTGGCCCGGCTGCGCGGCGGACGGTACAGCCCGCAGCTGCGTTCGCGCCTCACCTATCCGCTGACGCTCGGGTACCACAACTGCGACGACCTGACGGCGGACGAGTGCATCGGCCTGCTCGGCGGCGACGAAGAGGTGCTGCATCGGGCCGGCTGCCTCGCCTTCAACCTGTACGTCCAGGCGGCCGTGCCGCGGTCCCTGACCCGGTGGGCCCTGGCCGAGGTCGTCGCGCACGACGCCGAGCTGGCCCCCGTGGCGCTGGCGCAGCTGCTGGGCATGGCCGACGAACTGGACGAGGAGACGGCCGCCTGGGTGCACGGCGCCTGGGCGGCCCTGCGCGCCCGCGAACCCCGCCTCCCGGAGCGGCCGCGCCTTCCCGGCTCCGCTCCCCCGGACCCCGCCGAGCCGCCCCCGCCCGCCCCCGAACCGCTGGAGTCCTCGATGACGACGCCCCCGCCGCCGCGGCAGCGGCCATCCGACGACGATTCCCGTGACGACGGCGTCCGGCGGCTGCTGGACGACGCCGAGGCGGCCTTCGCCGAGGCCGTGCCCGCGGCCGACGCGGTGCGGGACGCCGTGGCGGCGCGGCGCCGTCCCGGGGACGCCGATCTGCAGCGGCTCACCGAAGCCGTCCTCGCCTTCGACCGCCTCCGCGCGGCGCTGGCGGGCGACGCCGACGTCCCGTCCGAGGCCACCCTGCACGACGTGCGGGCCGTGCTGGACGAACGCGCCGCGGCCCAGGACGACGCCGCCCTCATCGCACGGCTCGCCGCCGTCACGGGCCCGCCGGCGGTCGAGGAGGTGCTGGCCGAGATCCGCGCGGCCGCCGCGCGCGGGGAGCCGCCGGGGCTGGCCGTGCTGGCCCGGCTGATCGACGCCGCCGCCGGGGACGCCGACGTCGACGAGGTGAGCGCCCTGTCCGGGCACGCGCACGAGCAGCTGCCCGGCGGCTGGAGCAAGGCCGTCACCTACGCCGCCCTCGGCCAATTGTCTTTCGCCGAGGAGACCGCCGGAGAGCACGACGGCGCAGAAGACGACGACACCCCCGTCTCCGAAGAGGACGCAGCCGCCGCACCCCCACCGGATGAGCCCCCACCACCCCCCAGAGAACTCGACGACCTGGACGCGCTGCTGATCGCCGATGGCGAGCAGCGGGCCGCGGACGACGAACCGGCCGCCGCACCCGCCGACGCGCCTCCGCCCGAAGCGAAAGACGAGGCACGACCACAGGCCCCCGCACCGTCCGCAGAACAAACCGACACGCCCGCAGAAGACGACTCCGCAGCACCCGAACCGTCCACCACCGCCCCTGCCACCGCACCCGCCGCCCCCGAACGGCGGCAAGAGCCGGAAGCCGAAGCCGCCGCGCTCAGGTCGGGCCGGCCCGCGCTCGCGGGATGGGTGCGCCTGGCGTGCGGCGCACCGGAGGCGCAGGCGAAGGTCCGCTGGGCGGCCGCGCTGGCGCGGGAGACGAACGCCGCGGGCGGGCGCCTGGCGTCGGCGTACGTCGAGCTGGTCCGCGGACTGGACGCCGGCGCGCTCGACGACGACCCCGCCGGGCGGCTGCTGGCCTGGGCGTCGGCGATCCGGGCGGGCATCGTCCGGCCGAGCCCCGAGTCCGCGGAGCTGCTGCGGCGGCACGCCCCGGCCGTGGCCGCGCATGCGGGGCCGGCCGCGCTCGGCGACAGCTTCCTGCGCGCCGCCAACCGCGGCGACTACCTGGTGCCGGGCGTGTCCAACGAGCTGCGCGACGCCCAGCGGGCCGAGGAGCAGCGGCGGCTGCGCTCCGCGCAGGCCCGCCAGCTGCTGGCGGAGGGCCCGCGCAAGAAGATCAAATATCAGCTCGCCACCGAGGTGTGGAAGCACCTGCTGCAGGACGACGGGGAGGTCGGCCGGCTGCTGGCCCTGGCCGCCGCCGACGCCGAGGACCGCGCCGGGCGGGCCGGCGCCGAGGTCGAGCGGCTGCGCGCGGCCGGCGCGGTCGAGCGGCTGATCGACGACACCACGGCCGAGCTGCGCGGCGGCCGGTCCAAGCGGCGGATCGAGGCCGCCGCCCGCCGCCGCCTCGCCGAGCTGATCGACGAGGCCCTCGACATCGTCCACGAGTGGAGCCGCGCGGCGGACGAGGTGCTGGCCATCCGCGACGCCAAGCCGGAGCACACCGGGATGCGGCAGCGGCTCGCCCAGCTGCGCGACGAGGCGTTCGAGGTGCGCGACGACTGCCTGGCGGCGCTGGCCGAGCTGGAGCGGGACGCCGCCGACCCGGTGCTGGGCGCCGCCGCCCGCACCGCCGCAGCCCTGCTGGAGGACACGCTGCGGCTGCTGAGCGGGGACCCGCTCGGCGACGAGCCCCGCACCCCCGACCAGGTGCTGGGGCAGGACCTGCTGCTGGCCCCCGGCGTCGCGCTGCACCCCGAGTCGTTCCGGCCGCGCGGCGTCCCCGCGCTGCCCGACCTGCTGCCGCTGTGCGACGGCGGCGAACCCGACTGGACGGCCGCGTTCGAGGCGCGCGCCCGGCGCGACGACCACGTCGGCACCGAGGCGATCGTCCGGGCGCTGCGCACCGTCGACCCCGGCCTGGCCGCCGACCTGGAGCAGCGCCGCCGCACCCTCCGCGAGCAGGCCCGCAAGGAGATCGGCGACCTGCGCGACAAGATCGTCGACAAGCTGGCGCAGATGCGCCGCGACGGGCAGCTCGACGAGGCCGCCGCGACCCGCCTGCAGACCCGGCTGCGGCCGCTGCACGACCGGGGCCGCGACGACTTCGACCGGCTGCGCGCCGCGGCCGAGTCCGTCGCCGCGGAGGCCGACGAGATCGCCGCCCGCCAGGTCGCCGACGTGCGCGCCGACCTGGAGGCGCACCTGGACGAGCCCTCGGTCGCCGCCGCCGCGGACCGGATCCGCGAGTACCTGGACCGGGGCGACCTGACCACCGCCCGCGAGTCGCTGGTGCAGGCCCGGCAGGGCCGCGAGCTGCCCGAGCCGTCCCGCGAGCGCGGGCACCTGGCGCGGTTCTTCCCCGCCTTCCCCGACGCGTTCGAGGAGCTGGGCCCGGCGCGGGGCGAGCAGGTCAGCACCGCGATCACGATGCTCGGCGACGCGATGGAGCACGGCGGGCGGCTCGCCGACGACCGCCTGCGCCGCCTGCTGTCGGGCGCCGGTCTCGACCTGGCCGGACTGCGCCGGTCCGGGGTGAGCCGGGAGGGCCTGCGCAGCTGGCACAGGATCGCCCGGGGGCCGAAGGCGGCCGGCAACCTGCTCACGGCGATCGAGCCGGTGCTGCGGCTGATCGGCCTGGAGGCCGCGGCCCGTCCCGGTGCGGCCGAACGCGCCCGCACCTGGTTCGAGCTGACCGGGGTGCACTGGCGGGGCCCGGCGCTGCTGCCGCAGTTCGGGACGGGCATGAGCCCGTCGGGCGACACGCTGCGGCTGCTGCTGGTGTGGCGGCGGCCGCGCCCGCAGGAGATCGTCGAGTGGTTCAAGGGCGAACCCGCCGACCAGACCGTGCTGGTGTGGTACTTCGGCACGCTGTCGGCGGCCGACCGGCAGCGGCTGGTGCGGGCCGCGCGCCGCCGCCCGCACCCGGTGGCGGTGCTGGACGACGCGGCCGTCGGCTATCTGGCCTGCCTGCCCGAGTGCGACTGGACCGACACGGTCGAGGTGCTGGCCCCGTTCACGTCCCTCAACCCGTTCATCCCGACCGGCAACGTGCCCGAGGAGATGTTCTACGGGCGGCAGGAGCAGCTGCGGCAGGTGATCGACCGCAAGGGCGGCTCGTTCGTCTACGGCGGGCGGCAGCTGGGCAAGTCGGCGCTGCTGCACGCGGCCCGCCGCCAGGTGGACCGCGACCCCAACCGCGCGGTGATCTTCAAGAGCATCTCGGCGGTGGGCCGCACCGACCCCGCCGACGCGGTGTGGGCCCGGCTGCGCCGCCCGCTGGCCGACGTGGGCGTGCTGTCGCCCGCCGACACCGGCGGCGACGCCGAGGAGATCCGGGAGGCGATCCGCGCCTGGCTGGCCGCCGATCCGCGGCGGCAGCTTTTGATCCTGCTGGACGAGGCCGACGAGTTCCTCAACCGGGACGCCGACAGCGCCCGCTTCGTCAACGTCAACGCGCTGCGCGACCTGATGAGCGAGACCGACCGGCGGGTCAAGGTGGTGTTCGCCGGGCTGCACCAGACCGCGCGGTTCAAGAGCCTGCCCAACCAGCCGCTGGCGCACTTCGGCGAGCCGATCTCCATCGGCCCGCTGCAGCCGCAGGACGCGTTCGACCTGCTCACCAAGCCGTTGGCGACGCTGGGGTTCCGGCTGCCGGAGACGCTGGCGGCCCGCGTCATCGCCGAGGCCAACAACGCGCCCGCGCTGATCCAGTTGTTCGCCGACGCCCTGCTCAAGCACCTGCAGCGGCGGACCACCGACAAGCACCCGCTGCCGTACACGGTGACCCGCGACGACGTGGACGCCGTCCGCAAGGACGCCCGCCTGGCCGACGGGTTCCGCGAGCGCTTCGACTGGACCATCAACCTCGACCAGCGCTACAAGGTCATCGCCTACGTCGTGGCGTTCCGCGCCCTGACGGAGGCCGCCGACGCCACCATCCCCGCGGGGGACCTGTTCGGCGAGTGCCGCCAGTGGTGGCCCCAGGGGTTCGCCCAGTGCACCCGCGACGAGTTCCAGGGGCTGCTGGACGAGAGCGTCGAGTTGGGCATCCTGCTGGCCGAGGACGGCGGCTACCGGCTGCGCACGCCCTACATCCTGGACCTGCTGGGCGGCGAGGAGCAGGTGCAGGAGGCCCTGGACCGGGCCGAGGAGTTCGAGCTGCCGGACTCCTTCGACGTCCACTCCTACCGGTCGGCCTACGCCGGCGGCCCGGAACGCTCGGAGCGCTCCCCGCTCACCAGCGGCCAGGTGTCGCGGCTGCTGCGCAAGGCCAACCTCGTCCACGTCCTCGCCGGGTCGCGGGCGCTGCGGCTGGAGCGGGTGCCCGACGCGCTGCGCGCCGAGGAGGACCACAACCCGCACGTCAAGGTGCACGTGCTCCAGGGGGGCGGCGGCTTCGGCGCCCTGGTCGCCGAGGCCCGCGCGCACCCCGGCCACACCCTGATCGTGATGGACCTGCACGGCTGCACCGCCGGGCAGGCCGCCGCGCGGATCCGCGAGGCGTGCGAGACCGTCACCCGGCACCACTCCTCCCGCGAGGGCACGCTCGGCGTCGTCTGCACCGCCCCGCCCGCGCTGGCGCCGCTGTGGCTGGCGGCCCGCACGGGCGACGAGTCGTCCCCGCTCGCCCCGGGCGGGAACGCCGAGCTGATGGAGCTGCGCCGCTTCGACGCGGCGTCGATCCGGCAGTGGATGCGCGAGGAGGCGCACGCCTTCCAGTCCCCGCACAGCCAGCAGCAGCTCCTGGCCGCGACGGGCGGCTGGCCGATGCTGATCGGCGAGGTCTTGGGCGAGGGCATCGTCGCCGACCCCGACGCCGCCCTGGACAGGTGCCACCGCCTGCTGCGCGACACGCCGCAGGCCCTCGTCTCCGCCTCCGGCGTGGACGCCCTGCCGCCGGTGTGGGCCGCGTGGCAGGCGCTGGTCGAGATCGACGAGCCCGGCGCGCCCGCCGACCTGGCGGAGCTGCTCGCCCCGGGCGAGGAGGCCGGCCACCCGCTGGGGCCCGAGGCGCTGCGCCGCCACCACTTGCGGTCCATCGCCGACGTGATCGAGGTGCTGCGCATGCTCGGCGCCCTGATCCCGGCCCCCGGCGACGCCCACGAGCTGGTGTGCGAACCGGTCCTGGCCGGCGCGACCCGCGGCGAGCAGGCATGAGCGGCACCCCGTTGGACGCCGCGCTGACGGCCGCCGCGACCGTCGTGATGGCCCGCGCCACCTACCGGGGCCCCGACCGCACCCCCGCCGAGCTGGTCCGCAACCGCCGCGACTGGCTGCTCGGCCTGATCGCCCGGTCGTCGGCCCTGCGCGCCGAGGCCCTCGCCCGGCTCCCCGGCGACCACCCGGCCCGGCTGCTGTTCCACCCTTCCGCCGACGTCGCCGCCGCGGCGGCCCGGCTCGCCGAGGCGGGCACGACGACCCTGGAGCGGCGCGTCCGCCAGTGCACCGAACGCAACCAGAAGCTGAAGGGCAAGCTCGACAGCCTCCGGCGGAAGCTGCGGTACGAAAAGAGCGACAACGCCGGCCTGCGCGCCGACCTGGACGCCGCCCGCAAGGCCGCCGCCGACGCCGAGCAGGAGATCACCGACCTGCAGGCGCGGCTGGCCGCCCAGCACCGACGCCTGGCGGACCCCCGCTCCCTGGCCGCCGCCCTGCTCACGGCGCTGCCGCCGGACGCCGACGCCGCGCTGCGCACGAGCCTGCACGACCTGGTCGCCCCGCCCCGCGCCGCCGCGTCCGCCCGCTCGCGCGACCTGCGCGTCACCCCCCTCGGCGGCGACGACCACATCGGCGGCTCCTGCCTGCTGGTCGAGTCCGGCGACACCCGGCTGCTGGTGGACGCGGGCATCCGCCCCGGCGACACGCCCGAGCCGCCCCGCGACATCGCCGCGGCGCTCCAGGCCCGCCCGGAGGCGGTGGTGGTCACGCACGCGCACGCCGACCACTGCGGCTACGTCCCCGCCCTGGCCGCCCGGCTGCCGCGTCTGCGCGTCGTCGCGACGCCCGAGTCGTGCCGCCTGATGCCCGTCATGTGGCAGGACTCCCTGAAGGTCATGCAGCAGCGCGCCGACGTCCGCAACTCCTACGGCGGCTCCTGGCAGCCGCTCTACGACCGCACCGCCATGGACGACGCGGTCACCCGCCTGGAGGAGCTGCCCGTCGGCGTCCCCCGCCGCATCGGCGACCTGACCGTCGAGCTGTTCCCCGCCGGGCACATCCTCGGCGCCGCCGGGGCGGTGGTCCGCGCCGGCGACCGCCGCGTGGTCGTCACCGGCGACATCTCCGGCTTCCGCCAGGAGAGCGTCGACGGCTACCGCCTCCCCGACGGCGCCCGCGGCGCCGACCTGCTGGTGCTGGAGTCCACCTGCTGCGCCGAGAAGCACGACGACCGCGAGACCCGCGTCGGCGACCTGGTCTCGACGGTCGCCGACGTGCACGCCGCGGGCGGCCGCGTGCTGATCCCCGCCTTCGCGCTGGGCCGCGCCCAGGAGCTGGCCCTGCTGATGCGCACCCGGCTGCCGCACGTCCCGGTCCTGGTCGACGGCATGGCCAAGGACCTGACCAGGACGTTCGAGTCGGCCGCCGACCTGTCGATCTTCGGCGGGAACGTCGCCCCGGCGCCGCGTCCCCCGGCCTACGACAGCTTCACCGAAGGCGTGGTGATCGCCACGTCCGGCATGCTCACCGCGGGCCCCGCCGTCGAATGGGCCGCCCGGATCCTCCCCGAGGCCGACAGCGCCGTCCTGCTCTCCGGCTACCAGGACGAGGAGTCCGGCGGCCGCCGCCTCCTCGACGACGCCCGGGGCGGCGCCCCCGTCCACGAACTGCCCGCCCGGCACGGCACCCGCTCGGTGCCGCTGCGCGCCCGCGTGGACCAGATCCGCCTGTCCGCCCACGCCGACCGCCACGGCCTGCTCGACATAGCCGACGAGACGCGAGCGGCCCAGGTCATGCTCGTCCACGGCGTCCCGTGGAAGCAGCGCGGCTTCCGCCAGACCCTCGACGTCCGCGGGCACGCCACCGCCCGCACCGCCCCCTGGCAGGCCACATGACACGCCGCCGCCGGCGTCAGCCGGCGGCGGCCTGGGCGCGGTCGAGGTAGGGCTGGAGGTGGTCCCGGCGGGGCCCGGCGAGCGGCCGGAGCAGCTCGCGCAGCAGGTCGGCGTCCGACGCGGGCAGGTGCAGCAGGGCCCGGCGCAGGTAGATGCTCCACGCCCGCGGGTTGGGAAACGCCTTGAGCCGTTCCACCAGCGGCTTCAGCTCGACCCCGGTGCGGAAGGGGGTCAGCGACTCGACCGTGATGTCGCAGCCGCGCGGGAACCTCCTTCCGGCGATCTCCACGGGCTCGTCCAGCTCGACGACGGTGGACGCGACCGTGGCGCGGCCGATGACGCGGCCGCGGTCGCGGGTGGGGTTGCCGAACGCGCCCCGGGTGGCGTAGACGAACAGCTCGTCCCCCACGGCCAGCCGGGTCTCCTCCGCGCGCGCCGTCCGCGGGAAGGCCATCCGCTGCTCGCCGAGCACCCAGGCGATGGCCCGCTGCTCGCCGAGGATGAGCAGGTACGACTCGTTACTCACGAGCCCACCGTAGCGGAAGCCGCCGGACCGTCCCGGCCCGCTTCCCGCACGCCATCGCGGCGAAAGGCCCGTCCTTCGAATTCCCCGGCCCGCCGGGCACGCTTGTTTCTCAAGTGATCAGATGCGGCCCCCGTGGCGGATCGTCTCGCCACCGGAATCCGAGTGGCCGGAAAGTGACGGCGGCGCCGGGTCAACCGGAGGCCGATATCGCACGTCGCAGTTATGGCGGCTTTCTTGAAGGGGACCCGAGCGGCCGCGTACCCCGCCTTTGTCTCGGGCACGGTCGAGTACAACGGGGACGAACATGTCGTTCGGCAGACTCACCAGGCGTCTTTCCGCATTGACCGGTATCGCGGCGCTCGCCGCCGTCGCGGGCACCGCTCCCGCCGGCGCCGATCCCGTCCCGGACGTCTGGCCTCTCGTCGCGGTCGGCGACGAGACCGCCCACAACAGCCTGCAGGACGTGGTCGCGATCGGGCCGCGCAGCGCCTGGGCGTTCGGCAGGATCTCGTCGGACGGCGGGGACGAGCCCCTGGCCGTCCGGTGGAACGGCCGGTCCTGGGCGCGGGTCGCGCTGCCGGCAGGGGCCGGCAAGGGCATCAGGTTCGCGGACGCTTCCGGCCCCCGCAACGTCTGGGCGTTCAGCGGCGGTTACGCGGGGATCGACCCCGTCTACGCGCTCCGCTGGAACGGCCGGAGCTGGACCGTCGCCCACCGCTGGCCCCACCAGGTCGTACTGGACGACGCCGAGGTGATCGGCCCCCGCGACGTCTGGGCGTTCGGCTCGTACACGAACCTCCTGGGCGACCGGGCCTGGCACTACGACGGCCGCCGGTGGGCCGAGGTGCCGACGCCGATCGGGGCGCTGAAGCACGCCCACGCCCTGCGAGCCGATCACATCCTGGCCGTCGGGCACCGCTCCGGCAGCTCGACCGAGGCCCTGCTGGCACGCTGGAACGGCCGCACCTGGACCGAGGTCGAGCTGCCCGACCTCCCGCGCGAGACCGACCACTACACGATCTTCGATGGAGTCCACGCGGTGTCCGAGCGGGACGTGTGGCTCTACGGCCGCGAGGTCCGCCGGGACGGAGACAGGAACATGCACGAGTTCCTTCTGCTGCACTACGACGGCAGCACCTGGCAGCGGATCGGCGATTTCCTCCCCTGGATGCGCCTGACCTACGCGTACGCTCTGACACCCGACGGCCAGGGCGGCATATGGCTCGTGCCCAACGGCAACGACTGGCCCGAACTCCTGCACTACCGCGACGGCCGGTGGACCCAGGCCAAGGTGGATCTGCTGACCGGGCCGAACGGCGCGGCGCTCGACATCGCCAACGTGCCGCATTCCCGCCTCGTATGGGTGGTCGGCAGCACGCCCGTATCGTCCGGCACGTGGAACTGGACGGTTTGGAGCAACAAGGCGTCCTCCCCTCACATTCGGCAGCCGCGTCCGCCCCGCCCCGCGAAATAACGCCCCCGCCACGCCCACACGGCAATATTCAGCACCCGGAAATAGACACCCTCAATGCGCGATGGCGCATGTCGCGCATAGGTCTGCCCTTGCCTTTGAAGACCCGAGCGACCCCACCCTTGAAAACTGACGAGAACAACGGAGACGAACATGTTGTCAGGAACGCTCACCAGGCGCCTTTCCACGCTCGGCGCCGTCGCGGCCCTCGCGGCCGTCCCGATGGCGGCCCCCGCCGACGCCGGAACCGGTCCGCCCGGCTGGCGCATCGCCGAACGCAGCGAGGAGCCCTCCGACATCTGGCTGTCCAAGGTGGTGGCGACCGGTCCGCGCGACGCCTGGGCGTTCGGGAGCATGTCGTCCGACCACGGCCCCGAACCCGTCGCCCGCCGCTGGAACGGCCGGTCCTGGACGGCGGTGACGCTTCCGGCCGGGCTGAACAGGGGCATCTCGGCCGCCGACGCGTCCGGCCCCCGCAACGTCTGGGCGATCGGCGGCAGCGAACCGGCGGGCGGGGAGGCGTTCGCGCTCCGCTGGGACGGACGCCGGTGGCACGTCACCGGCCGCTGGCCCGCCCACAGCACCATCGCCGACGTGGAGGCCCTCGGCCCCCGCGACGTGTGGCTGTTCGGCGACGCCCTCATCGGCCCGGACAGCATCGGCACCTGGCACTTCGACGGCGAGAACTGGTCCCAGGTCGAGACGCCGATCGGCCATCTGCAGGAGGCAAGCGGCGTGGCGTCCGACGACGTCTGGGCCATCGGGGGCAGCCCCGTGCACTGGCAGGGCGACCTGCTGGCGCGTTGGGACGGCCGCACCTGGAACGAGGTGAGCGTCCCCGGCCTGCCCCGCGAGGACGACCACTGGGTGACGTTCACCGACATCCACGCCGTGTCCTCGCACGACGTGTGGATCGTCGGGCGGGAGATCCGCCGGAGCGGGGACGACCACACCTACGCGCCGTTCGCGGTGCACTTCGACGGCAGCACCTGGCAGCGGATCACCCCGCCCTCTCACCCCGGCGTGCAGGGTCTGCAAACTGTGACGTCGGACGGCCGCGGCGGCATCTGGGTGAAGCCGGAGCGGTGGGACGATGAGGGCGTCGAACTGCTGCATTACCGCGACGGCCGGTGGACCGCGCCCCGGCTGGAGCACCCGGAGGGCCTGAACGCGCGGGTCTCCGACGTGGCCGCCGTCCCGCGTTCCCGCCTCGCCTGGGCGGTCGGCGGCCTGCACGTCCCCGAAAGCGGCGACGGCTACTGGACCATCTGGAAGAACCACGCACCGCGCCGCTGACGGCCGCAACGAGACGCCGCGGTATCGGCACAGGTCACCCTCATATACGGACAGGGCCACCATCGTCACGGAACGCGACGATGACCGCGCGATCGGCTGCTAGCGTCGCAATCCCACCGGTCCTCTCAGATGCGGGAGGTGCCCCCGATGCGACCACTGGCCCGCGGCGCGTCGCTGCCCGAGATCCAGCGGTACGTCGCCGAGATGGAGGCCGAACGCGGCTTCGACGGGCACGACCTGACCACCCAGTGCCTCAAGCTGGGCGAGGAGGTGGGCGAACTCTTCCGCGCCGTCCGGCGGCTCCTGGGCTACCCGCAGGACCCCGCCGCCGGACTGGCGCACGCGGCCGACGAGGCCGCCGACGCCCTCATCCTGCTGGCCTCCATAGCGAACCGGTGCGGCATCGACCTGGAGACCGCCTTCCGCGCCAAAGAAGCCCGCAACGCATCCGCCCCCTGGTTCTGACCGCTCACCCGAGCCGGGAGGCGACCGCCGTGGGGCGGGCGCACGTCACGGCCCCCACTCCCTCCGGTAGTCGGGGTGGTCGAGGTACACCTCGGCGAGCAGCCTGAGCGTCGTGCAGGGGGACTCCTCGGGGCAGGTGGGGCAGCGGCCGTCGTCGCCGCCCTCGTGCAGCCGGAGGATCTCCCTCTTGGCCTCGATGTCGGCCAGGGCGCGGGCCAGCGACAGCCGCGACAGGTACGCGGCGACCCTCTCGTCCACGGGCGGCCGGTCGGGCTCAGCACCGGCCGTCCACGGCCCGTCCGCCGCGCACTGCTTGGCGACGAGTTCGTCTTCGCTCATGCGAGCGCGCAGGAATTCGATGAGGTCGTCCATGGGGGGTGTCGCGAACATGGTGTGCGGGACGGGGCGGACGCCCAGCGCCGGAGGGTGGGCCTTTCCTTCGGGGGCGACCGGGTCGCCGAGGAAGGCGACGGGCTGGTGCAGCGGCAGCGATTCGCGCTGGCCGACGAGCTGGTCCCGGGAGACGAACCAGGCCCGGCCGACGGTGTCGGTGACGAACCCGTAGGGCGACCCGTCGTCCCACCTGCTGATGCTGCCGTGCCGGTAGCCGTCCGGCCCGATCTCGTCCGCGTCGAACCGCTGGTCGAGCCAGAGGAACGGGTACGTCAGCTCGTAGCCGGGTTTCAGCGCCTCCTCGAACAGCTCCTCCCAGGCGGGGGCGTGGTCGACGGCCTGGGCGAGGGCGCGTGCGCATCCGACCTCCCGCTCGTGGCCGTCGTCGTCCAGGTACGCGGCCACGATGTCGGGGACGATGACGCGCACGCCGAGCCGCTGGAGCCGCTCCACCAGCGGGACGAAGTCGGCGTCCCCGGTGATGAGGACGGCGGTGTCGTAGGCGCCCTCAAGAGCCCGGTGGAACGCCTCCAGGGCCAGCAGGACGTCGGCGCCCTTCTCGCCGTGGCGGTTGTAGCGGACGTCGTGCCGGTGGATGCCCTCGCGTTCCAGTACCGCGTCGAAGGTGGTCGAAGGGTCGGATCCGCGTCCTCTGACGTAGTGCTTCTCGGTGACGGCGATGTCGTGGACGTCCTGGTCGGTCACGCGGCCCACGTACCAGCGCATCAGGTCGTGGATCCCCGCGAAGGAGGGCCGCGCCCGCCAGCGGGAGTGGCGGCCGAAGTACTGACCGAGATGGTGGAACCACCCGCCGTCGTAGAAGACCCCGAGGCGGGCGGGCTGCGGATCGGGCAAGCGGCTCACGCCTCCGACTCCATTACCACCTGCCCAGTCGCGACGGCCCGGGTCGCGTCCCCAAAGATGATCAATTTTCCGAGGAGCCAGGATATTGCGTCCACGCTCGTCGGCAAGCCGCTACCGGCGCATCGCCGCGATAGCACGGCGCGTGACGGATCGTCCGGCGGCAGGAACGGGGAAGAGCCTCGTCCTCGGCTCGGCGTCCGCGCCCGTGTGACCGCATGAGGCGGCGGCCGTGGACCGGAACGCCGCTGGCGGTCACAGGTCGAGTTCCACCTCGTCCGCGCTGGTCGCCGGCACGGCCGCCGCGGCATTGCGTTCGACCTCGCTCATCTCCGCCGACGACATCGTCAGGCGGTAGTCGCGGCGCGGGTCGAACTCGTCGAGATAGTCGACGCGGTCCAGCACGTCAGCGACGAGCTTGCGCAGGTAGATGCGGGGTGCGACGCCGACGCGGCCGCCGAGCCCGCCGGTGACCGCCTTGCCCAGCTCGGCCAGGTAGGCGTCGTCGACCAGGGCGGCGACCCGGTCGGGATGCCGGGCGCCCGCGGCGAACAGGTCGCGGACCGCGGCCCCGAGTTCGACGAGCTTGGGCAGGTCGAACCCGGTGAGCCGGAGCTGCACGGCGCGGGGCGAGTCGAAGCGGGGATCGGTGGAGAAGTCGGTGGCGAGCCGCTGCGCCAGAGGCGGCAGCCGCTGCGCGCCCTGCTGCCCGTCGAAGAACGCGGGAGTGCCGGTGATGAGCAGATACAGACCGGGGAACCTGCCGCTGTCCACCTCGTCGATGAGCTGCCGTAGAGCGTTGAGGGCCTTTTCGCGGACGTCGGCGCGCACGCGTTGGAGGGTCTCGATCTCGTCGAGCACCACCAGCAGCCCGGGGTGGCCGCAGTCACGCAGCACGGTGAGCAGCCCCTGCAGGAAGCCCAGCGCCCCGAAGTGGTCGAGTTCGCCGCGGACGCCGGCGAAGCGTTTGGCGGCGGCGGCGACGTTGGGCTGGCCGCCGATCCAGGCGAGGAGGGCCTCGGCGACGGCGTCGTCCCCGGCGAGCCGGGCCCGCCGGTAGCCGCGCAGGGCCGCCGCGAAGGCGGGGGTGGTGCGGGCGACGGCCGCCAGCCGCCGCTCCATCAGCTCGTCGACGGCCTCGGCGAGCACCTGCAGGTCGGGCTGGCCGTCGTCGTCCAGCGGCACGCTGCCCGCCGCGAGCACGTCCTCCTCGAGGGCGTAGAACCACGCCTCGATGACGTCGCGCAGCGCGCTCGGTGGGTGCGAGGCGATGGACAGCCGTTCCACCAGTCTCCGGTACACCGTCTCCAGCCGGTGCAGCGGCGTCTCGGTCTCGGAGATCTGGATCTCGGTGGCGGCCATGCCCCGCCGTTTGGCGCGTTCGGCGAGCCAGCGGGCGAAGAAGGTCTTTCCCGAGCCGTACTCGCCGCGGACGGCCTTGAACACCGCGCCGCCGGACTCGACCGCCGCCAGCTCGTCGTCGATGGCGGTCTCGAAGCGGTCCAAGCCCACGGCGAACAGGTCCAGCCCGGTCTGCGGGACGGTACCGCGGCGCAGCGCGTCGACCACCTCCCGGCGGCGGGCGGCGCTCACGGCGGCCGGACGGGCCATCAGCCGCCGCCCCCGAGGAACTGCTCGCGCAGCAGCGGCAGGTCGAGCGCCACGGTCCGGCCCCCGTCGGTGACCGACAGCACCTGGTAGCCGTCGATGTTGAGGATGTTCGCCACGGTGGCAACGTAGCCGTGCATGCGGGCGGGAAGCTGCCCGACGCGCTGGGCGGCGGCGGTCACGGCGAGTTTGCCGCCCGCCTGCGCCAGCGCGTCGATCAGCGCGGCGACCTGCCGGTCGTCCACCCTCGCCCGGCCGAACTGCCGCTGGCCGGCGAACAGTTCCGACGACACGACCCGCTCGCCGAGACCGGACGCGCTCTCGGCCGCGACCTCGGCGACCTCGAACAGCGCCGCACCCTCCTGGCGGCCGGCGCGGGCCTGGCGGGCGGGCCGCCGGGGCCGCGCGGCGGCCTGGCTGTCTTCGGACGGCTTCGCGGCGCCGCTCCGGGCGGCGGGCTCCCACCATGTCGGCTCGTGCACCGCGGGCTCGTAGGTCTCCCAGCCGTCCGGCACCAGCCGCGCGGACGGCACCAGCACCAGGACGGGCACGACCATTTCGGCGAGTGACGCGCCGCCGTGGTAGCCCTCCTTGCGCTGGGCGTAGCGGATGCGCTCGTTCCACGGCACGGTCACGGTGCCGTCGGGGGTGAGCACGCGCCGCCCGGAGACACGCACCTCGCCGTCGCCGGGTTCGCCGGCGCGGTACCTGGCAGCCTCGGCCCGCTGGGTCATGACCGCGTCGCCCCGGTCGAGGACGTGACCGTGGTCGGAGGTGACGAGGACGGGACGGCCGGCGCGCCAGGCGGCGTCCAGCAGCTCGGGAAGCCCGCGGATGTCGGTCGGGCGCCATCCGGACCGGCCGTCGGGGCGACCCTTGTCGAGGCTGTCGTCGATCGCGTTGAGCACGACACCGACGACGACGCGCTTCTTGGCGACGGCGGCCAGCACCTCGGCGCGCACGCCGTCCCGGATGTCGGACTTGTGGAACAGCTCGGCCGTCCTGCCGCTCCAGAAGCCGCGGAAGCCCCGCTCCTCCTCGGCCTGCTGCCCTCGTGTCAGCTCTCCGCTGAGCAGGGACGCGCGGGAGAATCTGGTGATGGACGGCAGGACGGCGAGGGCGCCTTCGCGTCCCTCGGCGCTGCGGCCGATCTCGGTCCAGCGGCCGACGATCCGCTCGGCCAGCTCGGCGGCGATCGCAACGCTCATGCCGTCCACGACGATGATGAGCGGCGCGGCCTCGCGGCCGGTGAGGGGGCGGGCGACGCGGTCGAGGAGGTCCTCGACCAGCAGCAGCCGCTCGCCTTTGTTGGATCCGGCGCTCCATGCCGCGAGTTTGACGGCGAACGCCTCGTCCAGGGCGTCGCGCCGTGTCCGAACCGCATCGAGCAGGGACGCGTAGCGGTCGGGGTCCAGGTCGCGGATGCGGGCGACCGCCCGGTCCATCCAGGCGCCGTCGCGCACGTACCGGTCCACATACTGCAGCACGGTCGCCGGAAGGTCCGCGTCGGCGGCGAGGCGGCGCACCAGCCGAGCCGCCATCCGCGCGGCCTCGGTCTCGGGCCGTACGTCCTGCAGCTGGTGGCCGCACAGTTTCGCCAGGGCGTCGTCCACCTCCGCGACCTCGACGGGCAGCGGATCGGGGACGGCACGGGCCACGGTCTCGGTGAACTCGGCCAGCCGCGCCTCGTATCCCATTTCCAGGATCCGGCTGTCCTTGGCCAGCTCGCCGGCCTGCAGGTCGTCCAGCAGCTGCTGGGCCCGCTCGAGCACCGCCTCGGCGCGGGGCCTGGCGTGCTGCAGCCACCGCAGGAGCAGCGACTCGGACGCCTCGGCGAAGGCGGTCAGCGACGCCTCGCCCGGCAGCGCGCCGCCGAACAGCCGCTCGGCGCGCACCCGCGCCGCGATGACGGTCTGCCGCCGGTTCCGCGCCGGAAGCAGGCCGATGATCAGGCCGATGGCCAGGGCGTCGACGGCGTTGCCGGCGCGCACCAGCCGGAACAGCACATCGGCGGCGGGTCCGCTGGTCCGCCCGAGCCAGTCGGCGATGCCGCGCTGCTCCTGTACGGGCAGGGCGATGAACCGGGCCACCGACGGCAGGTCCTGCGACCATTCCAGCAGGCTGGCGGCGTCGGGTGCGCCGCACATGCCGAGCCGGGCGGCGGTGACCGCGGCCAGCGCCGTGTCCAGGTCCAGGAACGCGCCCTTGACCTTGGGCCAGCCGCCCTCGGGTTGCGACTCCAGCAGCGCCTCCGGAAGCCACGCCCATTCGGGTGAGCGGAACCGGGGGTCGAGCCACTTGGCCCCGAACACCTGCCGGACCAGGTCCAGGCGGTTGACGGAGATCTGCTTGTTGCCGATGACCCGGGCGAGCAGGCCGGCGCCGAGTTCCTCCTGCTCGGCGGGGGTGAGGATGACCAGGTAGTCGGCGTCTTTCGAGCTGAGCGCGTCGAGCACCGCCAGCAGCGACTCGCACGGGGCCACCTGGACCGAGGCGCCGTCCACCTGGAAGCGGAAGGCGCTGCGCCATTCGGGTGCGGCGCGCAGCAGCAGCGTCCCCCCGTCGGGGGCACGACCACGCCTCCGACGCACCTCCGCCTCGACGATGCCGCGGGTGGCGACGGGCGCGGGCCGTCTGGCGGCGGTGCCGGTGCCGGTCATTCGGCGCTCCGCCAGGTGATCTCGAATTCCATGTCGGGGTGCTCGGCCATGTCCTTGCGGATGCGTTCGACGACCTGGTCGAGACCGTCGACCAGCACGCGCGCCTCCCCGTGCACCTTGAAAGGCGGGGGCGGCGGCGCGGCGCCGGGCGTGGGCCGCATGCCCGCCGCCCCGGGACCGGGCGGCGGGACGGGCGCGGCCGGGGCGGAGTCGGCAAGCATCGCGACGACGGCGTTCTTGGCCTCGGTGAGCGCACCGGCCAGGCGTGCCACCTGCTCATCACGGCGGGCCACCGAGCGCAGCCGGTCCAGAGTCAGCCGGGCGCGTTCGGCCCTGTCTCCGCCGGACTCGGCGAGATCCGGCAGCCGGCCCAGCAGCGGCCAGTCGGCGGCGACCAGCGCGTCGGCGACGGCCTGCGCGTCGCGCAGGGACACCTTGCACACCACGGGGTCGAGGCCGCGCAGGTCGAAGCGCGCCAGCGACTCCAGCAGTTCGGTGTCTTCCTTGCCCACCAGCGCCTCGACCAGCTCGTGCACGACCCGCGCCGTGGTCAGCCGCTCTTCCTGCTCGCTCCCGTCGAGCCCGAGCAGGTCGGCGTGGCGTTCCAGCTCGGCCACCAGGATGCCGGTGTGGGGCAGCAGCAGGCCGGCCTTGCGGCGCAGCGCGTCGGCGAGTGCGTGCACTGAGCGCGGGCTGCGGACCTGCTGCCGGGAGAGCTGGAAGATGTCGGCCGCACGGCGGTCCGCGGCCTCGAACTCCTCCGGGGACGGCAGCGCCTGCGGACGCAGCACGATGTCGCCGGGGATGTTCTTCAGATCGGGCTGCGGCACGACCTGGTCGCGCCGCACCCAGGCCCGCGCGCGCATCAGCGCGTAGGCGGAGATCACCAGGTTCACGACGTCGGGCGGCAGCCCCGGCTGCTCCTCGGCGACCATATCCCGGAGCTGGGCGACCGAGATGTCGCCGTGGAGCTGTCTCTGAGCAGCGAGGCGGTCGAGCGCCATCGGCCAGGTGTCGTTGAGGACGACGGCGGCCTCCCCCATGACGCCCAGGCCGAGAGGGTTGATGATGCGCCTGAGCGTGGGGATCTCGGAGCGGGGCGGCTCGTAGCGCGGAGGGTCGTTCTCCACGGCCTTCTCGACGGCCGACAGCGCGACCTGCAGATCCTTGGGCCGGTAGGGCGCGGGCTTGCCGGGCGCTGCGAAGTCGGGGTGCTTCGGGTAGAGGTGGTCGAGCAGTTTGCCGCAGATGTGCTCGAGCGCGGCATCGAACCCGAGCGCGGCGGGCGGCCTGATGTCGATCGCCGCATCCAGCCCCATGATGTGCTGGTCGACCTGCTTGCCGATATCGGCGTCGTCGTGGCTGGCCAGGCCGTACGCCTTGCGCAGCACCTCCCTCATCCGCGTTGTTAGGGCGCTTTGCCTGCTCTTCAGCTGATCTCGGGCCCGTTCGCGGTCCTCGTTGCTCATCAGCGGCGTCAGCTCGTGCAGCCGATCGCGTTCCAACACGTGGTTGATGACGACGAGGTCGCCGAGATCCACCAGCCGGTCGTGGGACAGGAACGACGGCAGCCAGCACAGAGTCTTGCTGTTCGCCCGGCGCGGATCGGCCTGCAGCTCTTCGACGCGGCGCCGGTCTTCGGCGGGACCGTAGATGTTGTCGAACGGGTAGTCGATGATGACGCGCAGGGCGCCCGGCTCCTCCGGCGCGAACACGTCGGCGGAGGTCTTCGGATCGGCGACGTTGGCGAAGACCAGTTCGACCACGCGGGTGGTGCCGCGCCAGACGACCGTGCGTCGGCTGACGAACGGCTCGTCGTCGCCCGCCTTCAGTTCCTCCCACAGCATCCGCTTGAGCAGCCGACGTTTGGCGGCGTCGTCCTCAACGTTGCGGGCATCCCTGAGGATGGCCTCGGTGTCGACGCCGATGAGCGCGACGTCCACGGTGGGGTTGCTCTGGCCGTGCAACCGGATCTCGCCGAACTCGCTGGCCAAATCGCGCAACGTCTTGTGGACGACCTCACCCTGGCGGCCCGGCAGCATGGAGGGGATCCAGCCGTGGTTGAGCGCGGCGAGCCTGTCGGGGGTGAGCGACTGCAGCGCCGGGACGTTCGGCACCAGCGCCTTGAGCATCAGCGTCTTGACGACCAGGTCGTCGCCCCGGAAGGCGGCAGGAGCCTGCGCGGCGCGCTCCTCGTCCAGCTTGTGGCGGGCCAGCAGCCACGGCCGCAGCTTCTCCACGTAGAAGTTCTTGGCCTTGTCGAACTCCGTGCGCAGCTTGTCGCTGAACGGGTCGACGCCGCCGCCGAGCAGCACATCGAAGATCGCCCCCAGCGGCACGAGCTTGCCGGACGGCAGGGTGTCGCGATGGTCGACGAGGAGCTGCAGCATGAGCTTGAGCGCGGTGCGCTCGCGCTGCAGGGCGCTGGAGATGTCGACCATGGCGTGCAGGAACGCCGGGCTGAACGGGTATGTGGCGCGGAAGCTCTTGAGGTCCGCCGGGCCCCCTTGGGCGTCCAGCAGCATCTCCCACACCTGCCCCTTCATGCGGGTGATGCGGTCGAAGGCGGCCTCGATTTCTGCGCGGGCGGCGTCGTCCTTCGGCTTCAGCAGCCGTTCTCTGACGATCTCCGGCAGGTTGGCGTCGGCGAGTCGGATGAAGTCAAACCTGCCGTCCCAGTGCTTGAGGGTGTCGAACAGCGACGTCTGCTGGGCGCCCGCGACGTCCCGGTTGACCAGGTCGCGCAGGTCGCGCTGACGCGGTACGAAGCTGATGATCGGGGCGGGCCGCTCCCATTCGGCTGACTCGACCAGCCGGGACACCATGCTGGCCTGCTCGGCGACGAAGGCGGGCTTGGCCAGATGGGTGTTGAGCCACAGCACCAGCTCGTCCAGCAGCAGGATGATCGCGTCGTAGCCGAGCTTCTCCTTGGCATGCCGGCTGATCAGCGACAGCCCCTCGTCCAGCGACACGAAGGCGTCGGCGTCCCCGCCGACCGCCGTCCGGTACGCCTTGAGGTGGGACGCCAGCAGGTCGGCCACAAGGTTCTGACGCTGCGTGTCGCCGGGCGGAGCGGCCATCGCCTCGTCAAGTGCCTGCGGGGTCCAGGTGGTGCTCCCCCACTTGGGGTCATTGGGCAGCCCCGCCAGGAACGCCTCGTCGCCCATCACCCTGCGCAGCTCGCGCGCGTTCTCGAGCAGCAGCGCGTCGCGGTAGACGGGCGGCGGCGACACGTCGGGCCGCAGTTTGGTGACGTACTTGACGTACTGCCCGAGCAGCTGGGCCGCGAGCGGCGCCGTTCCCCCGAACAGGAACGGCACCATCAGGATCTTGCGCCCTTCCAGCCAGTGGTCGTGCTTGTCGGCGACCTCCCTGAGGTGCTTCTTGCCGCGCGCGTCCGGATCCTGGCTGATCAGCGCGTGCAGCATCGCCATGAAGTGGCTCTTGCCGGAGCCGAACGACCCGTCGATGTAGGCGGCGTGCGAGGTGCCGGTCTCCACCGCCGACTGGACGATGCCGAGCGCGCGGTCGAACGAGTCGGCCAGCTGGGGCGTGACCACGTACTGGGCCACCGTCTGCCGGTCGGCGATGCCGCCGGACAGCTTCAGCACCATGTCGCCGGAGTGCACCCGCTCCGGAATGTCGATCAGGTCGCGCAGCAGCGTCGTCATGGCTCTCTCAGCTCGGAGGGTTCGACCCACCCAGTATCCCGCCTGCCACCGACAGCGTCGGCCGACTCGCGCTCGGTGGCCCGTGTCGGCCCCACCGGGCACGGTCCGCCTTCTTTCTTCGTTCAGGTCCTACCGTGACTGACGGCCGACCGCGCCAGGCCGTTTACGCGGCCTCCCCCGCCTGGGCGGCTCGGGCCGCCAGCTCCGCAGATCCTCATCCGAGATCCGGTACTCGGCCTGTTTCTTCGCCAGATAGGCCGTGAACGCGTCCGCGGGGCTCATCCCGAAGGCCGGATCGACCTCGCCGTGCCACTGCTTCACCCACGGCAGCACCTCTGCCAACCCGGCCAGCAGCGGAGTGATTCGTCCGGCGTCCCAGCCGTCGTAGATGGCCCGCTGCTCGATGAGTCGGGTCAGGGCGCGGGCGCGGTCAGCGTGGTTCCACCCCGCCCAACCGAGCATCTGCTCGCCGGAAGGCGACGCGGCCGGGTAGGAGATGAACCGCTCGTTCGGCACGTTGTACTTGCCTCGATGCCGCCAGTAGCCGACGCGCAGGAAATCAGCTGAGGTGAATTTCGGAGCTGGTGCGATGGGACTACGAGCACCACCGGTTCGTGATGCCGTTCGCCGCTCTGCTGGGTGCGACCGAGAGCGTGCGCACCAAGCTGGTGGCCTGGGTCATCAAGCACGAGATCGATGTGGACCGGGACTGCCGGCGGGCGCTGCGACTTGAGGCTGACGTGACGAGTTCCCCCGGGCTGGCGCCGCTCACCGCGGTGACCGGCTTGGGCTGGCGGCGTCTTTCCGCGCAGTGCCTGCCTTACGAGCTGTGGGGGTCGGAGCTCCGCAAGGTCGTCCGGCGAACGACTGGATCGGTCTGCAGGCGTTGGTGTGCGGCCGTGCCGGTGATCGTTGCGAGGTTTGCGGGGCGCTGGGTGGGGCGGCGCGGATCGACGTCCACGAGGTCTGGTCGTTTCAGCAGGGGAAGCGGCCCGTCCAGCGGCTCGAGCGGGTTGTCGCGCTCTGTGTCGACTGCCGTCGGACGCAGTACGTGCACCGGGCCGGTGACGACGGTGGGCTGGACCTGGTGGTGTGCACGCTGATGGAGGTGAACCGCTGGCCCTTCGAGTGGGCGGTGCGGAACGTCAGGCAGGCCGACTCCGGGTGCCTCCTGCGCAGGGCGACCGGCTGGGATCTGGACCTGTCCGTGCTGGATGGGCTGATCGCGATCGAGGGGTACCCCGGCCTGTACGTCCCGTTCCCCGATCGTCACCGTCTCGGTGACGTCAAGTGACGCGAGCAGGTCTTCCAGCAGTGAACTGTTTCCATCCTCATTGGGCCTGGTGGTGGAGGGTGAGGATCGCCT
>NZ_BAABDO010000101.1:0-24129 GCF_039539665.1 Actinomadura keratinilytica | reverse complement strand
CGTGATCGAACGCTGCTTCAACCGGCTCAAACGCTTCCGCGGCATCGCCACCCGCGCGCAAGCCGAACGGATGCTGTGGAAGCTGGCCGAGGAAGGCCACGCCGACGTCACCCGAGACGACCGGCTCCGGGCGTTCATCCTGCTCGCCACGTTCGCAAGCCTGCGGTGGGGCGAGATCACAGCGCTTCGGCGCTGCGACATCGACATCGCGAACCGCACCGTCCGGGTGCGGGCCGCGTTCGTCGAACAGGCCAACGGGAAGATGCTGCTCGGTCCGCCCAAGTCCCGGGCGGGCCTGCGCACGGTCTCCATCCCGGCGGCGATCATCCCGCACCTGGTCGCGCACCTGAACAAGTACGTCCGCCCCGGCGACAACGCCCTGATCTTCACCGGGGCCAAGGGCGGGCCGATGCGACGCAGCGGCTTCAACAAGATCACCCGCTGGAAGCTTGTGGCAGAGTCGCTCGGGGTCCCCAATCTGCACTTCCACGACCTGCGCCACACCGGCAACACCCTGGCCGCCGACATGGGCGTCTCGACCAAGAACCTCATGGCCCGCATGGGCCACGACAACGAACGGGCCGCACTGCGCTACCAGCATCGGTCCAACAGCGCTGACCGTGCGATCGCCGACGGTCTGGACGCCCTCGTGCGGGCCGCACAGCAGCGGGACGACGGTGACGAGGGGGACGGAGCGGCTGGCGCGGCGAGGGGCTGGTGCCCGTGGCCTAATCGCCCGCTAGTTGCCCGTCGCTGATCGGATGGCTGAACGATCAAGGCCCAGGTTCGGGGGTCATGCCCCCTGACCTGGGCCTTCTTCCTTGAGCGGGTGACGGGAATCGAACCCGCGCTGTCAGCTTGGGAAGCTGAAGTTCTACCATTGAACTACACCCGCGTGGCGGTGGTACCCGCCTCGCACATGGTACCGGAAACCATGGGGTCGGTGAGAACGGTATGCGGGGCCGCGTGGGTGCCGAGGACCCGGTAGCGTGCTTGACGTGCTGCTCTCCGATCGTGACATCAGGGCCGAGCTCGAATCCGGGCGGGTGAAGATCGACCCGTTCGATCCGAGCATGATCCAGCCGTCCAGTGTGGACGTGCGGTTGGACCGGTACTTCCGGGTGTTCGAGAACCACAGGTATCCCCATATCGACCCGGCTGTGGAGCAGCCCGACCTGACGCGGCTGGTCGAGGTGGACGCCGAGGAGGCGTTCGTGCTGCATCCCGGGGAGTTCGTGCTGGCCTCCACGTACGAGGTGTTCGGGCTGCCGGACGACCTGGCGGCGCGGCTGGAGGGCAAGAGCTCGCTCGGACGTCTGGGGTTGCTGACGCACTCGACGGCAGGCTGGATCGACCCCGGGTTCAGCGGGCACGTGACGTTGGAGCTGTCCAACGTCGCGACGTTGCCGATCAAGCTGTGGCCGGGGATGAAGATCGGGCAGATGTGCCTCTTCCGGACGAGCTCGCCGGCCGAGCACCCGTACGGGTCGGAGCGGTACGGGTCGCGCTACCAGGACCAGCGGGGGCCGACGCCGTCGCGGTCCTACCTGAACTTCCACCGCACCAAGGTCTGATCACCGGCCTTCGGCGCAGGCGCGCTGGAAGCGGGTCGCCCAGTCCCGAAGCCGGTCGAGCACCTCGGGCGGGTTGAGAACGCGGAAGTCGGCACCGAGGGTGCCCAGCGCCATGGCCGCCCAGTCCAGGGAGTCGGTGGTCATGCGCATCCGGCAGTGCTCGGCGTCGACCTCCTCGACGGTGGCCCAGCGGCCCAGGCGCCGGCGGACGTCCGCGGCGGGCGCGTCGACGATCGCCTCCACCCGGTAGGGGCGCGGCAGGTTGTCCAGGCGTGCGCGGACGAACTCGGCGGCGTCGGCGGCGGGCAGGTCGCGGGGACGGAACCGGACGCCGGTTCCGTCCGGCGCCGAGAGCCGGTCGACCCGGAAGCTGCGCCAGTCGTGCCGGGTGAGGTCGTAGGCGACCAGGTACCAGCGGCGGCCGAGGGGGACCAGCCGATGCGGTTCGACGAGCCGGTCGGTGCGGCGGCCGTCGGCTGCGGTGTAGGAGAAGCGGAGCTGCTCGCTGTCGCGACAGGCCAGCGCGATCGCGGTGAGGACGCCCGGGTCGACGGCGGTCCTGGCCGGACCGCCCCCGAGAGGCACCGTCATCGCGCGCAGCGCCTCGACCCGGCGGCGCAGGCGGGGCGGCATCACCTGGACCACCTTGGCCAGCACGCGCACCGAGGATTCGGCGATGCCCTCGACCGCGCTCTGGGCGGCGGTCTGCAGTCCCACCGCCAGGGCGACCGCCTCCTCATCGTCGATCATCAGCGGCGGCAGCGCAGCACCGGCGGCCAACTGGTAGCCGCCGTCCACGCCGCGCTGCGCCTCCACCGGATAGCCCAGTTCACGCAGCCGGTCGATGTCCCGGCGCAGGGTGCGGACGGAGACGCCCAGCCGTTCGGCCAGTTCGGTGCCCGGCCAGTATCGGTGGGTCTGCAGCAGGGACAGCAGCCGCAGCGTCCGGGTACTGGTGTTCGCCACGTTCTCCATCCTCGCGCGAATTGAGGTCAGAAAGTGACCGCTGCGGTTCCTAGCGTGGGCTGCGCACTCGACGACCACGGAGGGCCGAGAACATGACCGCCAACACGCCGACCACCACCCGCGAGCGCGCCGACCTGCTGGAGATGCTGGCCAAGCAGCGGCACTTCCTGCGCTTCACCACCCGGGATCTCACCGACGAGCAGGCCCGGCAGCGGACCACCGCCAGCGAGCTGTGCCTGGGCGGACTGATCAAGCACGTCACCTCGGTCGAGCAGAGCTGGGCGGACTTCATCGTGAACGGGCCGTCGGCGATGGTCGACTTCGCCTCGATGACCGAGGAGGACTGGGCCAAGCGGGCCGACGAGTTCCGGATGCTGCCCGGGGAGACGCTCGCCGGGCTGCTGGACGCCTACGAAGTAGTGGCCCGCCGGACGGACGAGCTGGTCGTCTCCCTGCCCGACCTGGACGCCACCCAGCCGCTGCCGAAGGCCCCCTGGTTCGAGGACGCCCGCTGGTCGGCCCGCCGGGTGTTCATGCACATCGCCGCCGAGACCGCCCAGCACGCCGGGCACGCCGACATCATCCGCGAGTCCCTGGACGGCGCCAAGAGCATGGGCTGACCGCAACCACGACCCCGGTGAAGGCGGCGGCGCGCCAGAGCGCGCGCCGCCCCGCCGCCCGGCGTTCAAGCAGTGCCTCCAGACCAAGCTCCGTCCATTCCACGTCCGCCGTCGCAGGATGGCGTCCTCCAGCTGGTGAGACGCTGCAGCACCGAAGCCATCCGAGGCCGCCGCTCGTCTTCACCTCTGCTGGCCGCGCTCAACCGGCCCGAGCAACGGCGGGGTATCGCCACCGCCGCAACCAAGCTCGCTTGTCACTACCCGAGCCAGGAGCGCCCTTGTCACCGCTCTACTGCGGATCGACCATGCTCCACCGGAACACGCCTTAGGCGGTGCGCGCTTAGCGTGGCGGGTGGCGCTGCCGCGTCGTCTCTTGAGCCGGTTGGTGACGTTGCGACGTCGGCGGGGTGCCCCCGTCGCCAACGCGCCGTCCCGGCCCGCTCGCACCGGTGGAGCCGCACAGGCGGCGGACGCCCCGGCTGCCATAGGCCATGTCCGGCGGATCCTGACATCCGGCTTTCGAGAACGGGTGGGGTGCCGACCGGGTCGTCCGCTGCGTGCTGCGAGTCTGCGGTTTCACCGCCGTCATGTGCGGCCGGGCCGGGATGGCGGCCCCCGCCCGTCGCCTATGCGGCCACCCTGCCGACACCGCAACGAGGTCGGGACCGCCCTGGTCGCCGCACTGCTGCGGGCCTACCATGATCCACCGGACAGGCCCTGGTAGCGGCACACGCAGCTCGAACGGCACGCACCTCCGGCGGCGCGAGGCATCACCCCGCGGCGGAGGCATCGTCCGACACTCGACAACATCTATCGGTGCAAGCGCATCCCCCCGGCGGCGCGCGGCGGCACCGGAGAGACGGGGAATTGACGCGCTCCCCGGCCTGAAGGCCGGGGATTCAGCCTGTGCCGCGCGTGCGGCACTTCTGCGGCTTCCTGCTTCACCGGGTCCCGCCCCCGCGCTAGGCGGCGGGTCTTACGGTCCCTCCACAGGCGTTTAGCCTCTCCGCTCGTCCGGCGGCGAGGATGTTCTTCGCTGCGTTCACGTCCCGGTCGTGCACCGCCCCGCACGGGCAGGTCCACGACCGGACGTTCAGCGGCATGTACCCGGCGACCGCCCCGCACGCCGAGCACAGCTTGCTGCTGGGAAACCACCGGTCGATCTTCACCAGGGTCCGGCCGTACCGAGCGGCCTTGTAGGCCAGCATGTTCACAAACTGCGCCCATCCGGCGTCGTGCACGGACTTGGCCAGCGTGGTGCGGGCCAGGCCCTCCACCGCCAGGTCCTCCACCATCACCGCTTGGTTCTCGCGGATGATGTGCGTGGAGAGCTTGTGCGCGAAGTCCCGGCGCGCGTCGGCCACCCGAGCGTGGGCGCGGGCGACCCGGGCGATGGCCTTCTTCCTGTTGTTCGACCCCTTTGCCTTGCGGGACAGGGCTTGCTGCGCCTTGCGCAGGCGCCGTTCGGCGCGGCGGAGAAACCGGGGGTTGCCGATCTTCCGGCCGTCTGAGAGCACCGCGAAGTGGGCCAGGCCGAGGTCGATGCCGACCTCGGTGGTCGTTTCCGGCAGCGGCTCGGCGGCGGCCTCGACGACGAACGACGCGAAGTACCGCCCGGCCGCGTCCTTGACCACCGTCACGCTGGAGGGCTCCGACGGCAGACGCCGGGACCATTTCACCGTAACGTCGCCGATCTTCGGCAGGCGCAGTTTCCCGCCCGGCGTGATCTGGAAGCGGGCGTTGCGGGTGAAGCGGATCGCCTGCCGGTTGTCCTTGCGGGACCGGAAACACGGCGCGCCGGCCTTCGGCCCCTTCCGCTTCCCCGAAAGGGAGGCGAAGAAGTTCCGGTACGCCTTGTTCAGGTCGGCCAGCGCCTGCTGGAGCACAACAGCGGACACCTCGCCCAGCCAGGCGCGCTGCGGGGTCTTCTTCGCCTGCGTGATGATGCGCTTGGACAGTTCGCCGTCGGAGATGTACGGCAGCCCGGCCGCGCGGGCCTCCTCGCGTGCGCGCAGCCCGTCGTTGTACACCACCCGGGCGCACCCGAACGCCTTGGCCAACGCCTGACGCTGGCCCGGCGTCGGGTAGAGGCGGAAGTTGTACCGGAGCTGCACAACGATCATCCTACCATTGGTCTATGGCCGAGTACGGAGACATAAGAACCGGTAGACACTGTGTTTTCGCCCTGCACGCTCACTTGGTTTTCGTGACCAGGTTCCGGCATCCGGTGTTCACCGGCGTCCACCTGGAGCGCATGGAGCAGATCATGCGGGACGTGTGTGCTGATTTCGAGTGCGAGCTGGCAGAGTTCAACGGCGAGAGCAACCATGTCCACCTGCTGGTGCACTTCCCGCCGAAGGTCGCCCTGTCCCGGCTGGTCAACTCGCTGAAAGGGGTGTCCTCCCGGCGGCTGCGGCAGGAGTTCCCCGAGCTGGCCCGCCACTACTATCGGGGGAACAAGTTGTGGTCGGGTTCCTACTTCGCCGGGAGTGTGGGCGGCGCTCCGCTCAGTGTCCTGCGCCAGTACATCGAGCAGCAGAACCGCCCGGTCTGAGCCGGGTAGACGCTGGATCGCCCGGGGCGATCCGGCTTTCCCTGCCCCGCTACGCGGGAGGGTCCGCTTCACCCCCGGCCTGAAGGCCGGAGCACTGCGGACGAGCCTGGTAGCCAGCGACGCGCGAGGTATCACTGAGCCGGAGCGTGGGATCTCTCCACGGCAGCGGCAACGGACGACATCACCCGCTAACACCGAAGCCAATGCGACACAGTGCTGCCAACAACGCGAGCACACCACACCCAATGGCTCAGCACATAGCGGCGCCTCACGGCGGGCGCAGCTCCGAGGCAGGGGCACCGTGCGGCGCGCTGCTGCACGAGCGTCATGGGGCTGCACCCGGCGACGGCGAGCGGCAGGTGGTCTCTCCCAGCCGGTCCCGGCACCAGCTCGCGGCGCGCGGCAGCCCCAGCGGGTGGACGACATCGCACGGTGGCGCGAGAACATCGGCCCGGGCAGCGCGCAGCATCGTCAATCGGCACTCCGGCATCATCCAACGGCGTGTTTCAGCAACCGGATGCGATGCCTGATATGTCGTCGTACGCGGCGAGCAATGCACTTTCAGGCGTCTTCTTTGATCATCTTCCGTGTTGTCGTAATTGTTTATTCGAGGGGCGGTCGCGCCGGACGGGCAGCCTGGCTTCTCGCCGGTATTCCGGCACGGGCTCCACACCCTCCGGATCTCCTCAGATGGCCGCAGGCCCCGCCGTCCACCCGATGAGCAGCACAACCGGGACGATTCGACAGTATGTGAACATGCACATCCGCCGCCTTATCTCGTTACCTTTCCGGCGTTTCTGCCGGTACGACGATCGGGCGACTTCGCGGCGGTCAGTTTACCGACGGCCGGTTTAGGCGCGGCATTTCCCAGGGCAGTCTCCAGGCGATTTCGCAGACTGATCGCCGGGATTCGGAGGGGCTCATGTTCACTCGCAGGCAAGTCCTCAAGGTCGGCGCCGCCGCAGGCGCCACGGCCGGCGGTGGGCTGACGCTCTTCCCCGCACGCGCCTTGGGGGCGACGCGGTTGCGACCCATGGATCCGGCGAACATCCCCAAGTACGTCGAGGAGCTGCTGATTCCGCCCGCGATGCCGCCGGTGGGCCGTCGCGGCGACATCGTCGAGTACCGGATCGGGGTGCGGCAGTTCCGCCAGCAGGTCCTGCCGCGGTCCATGCCGCGGACCACCGTATGGGGCTACGGCTCGGTGGCGCATCCGGGGACGTTCAGCTATCCGGGCCACACCATCAATGCCAGGGCCGGCCGTCCGGTGCGCGTGACCTGGATCAACCAGCTGATGGATTCCCGCGGCGACTTCCTGCCGTCGCTGGAGGCCGTGGACCCGACCCTGCACTGGGCCAACCCGCCGGGCGGCGTCGCCCGCCGGGACTCCACCCCGGAGTTCAGCCGCACGCCCCGGCCCTACGGCGGGCCGGTGCCGATCGTGACGCATCTGCACGGCGGTCACAGCCTGCAGGACAGCGACGGGTATCCGGAGGCCTGGTACCTCCCGGCGGCGCGGAACATACCGCGCGGGTACGCGAGGGTGGGGTCCTTCTACGACCGGTTCCGGGCGGAGTCCGAGCAGCGGTTCGGTGTCCGGTGGCGGCCGGGCAGCGCAACGTTCCACTACGCCAACGACCAGCGCGCCGCCACGCTCTGGTACCACGACCACACGCTCGGCATGACCCGGACGAACGTCTACTCGGGGCTGGCCGGCTTCTACCTGCTGCGGGGCGGCCCGTCGGACCTGCCGGACGGCGTGCTGCCCGGTCCGCCTCCCGGCGTCGGCCACCCCAAGAGCAGGCGCTGCTTCGACATCCCGATCCTGATCCAGGACAGGTCGTTCTACGCCGACGGCTCGCTGTTCTATCCGAACAGCAGGGCGTTCAGCGGGTATCGCGGCCCGTACATCCCGGGCACGGACGTGCCGCCGTTCTGGAATCCGGAGTTCTTCGGCGACGCGATCGTCGCGAACGGGAGGACATGGCCGGTGCTGCGGGTGGAACAGCGCCGCTACCGGCTGCGGTTCCTCAACGGCTGCAACGCGCGGTTCCTGATCCTCAAGGTCGCGGACGATCCGGTCGCCCGCCCGGCCCGGGCGGCGCTGCCCATCTGGCAGATCGGCAGCGACGGCGGGTTCCTGCCCCGGCCGGTGCGGTTCGAACAGCTGCGGATCGCACCCGGCGCCCGGTTCGACACCGTCATCGATTTCGGCGAGGTTCCCGTGGGCACCGAGCTGTGGCTCATCAATGAGGGCCCGGACGACACCATGAGCACCGGTGCTCCGGACGTGGACTTCGTACCGGCCGATCCGCACACCACGGGCCAGGTGCTGAAGTTCGTGGTCTGCCCGCGCAGCGGCCCCGACCGCAGCGTTCCGCCCGACCAGCTTCGGCTTCCTTCGCTCCCGTCGCTGGGCGCGGCGGCCCGCACCCGGCGTCTGGTGCTCACCGAGGAGATGCCGGACGCCGCCGATTCCGCCGCCGGCCCGGTCCGGATGCTCCTCGGCACGGTCAGCGCATCCGGTGCCGCGGTACCGCGGATGTGGAGCGATCCGGTCACCGAGTCCCCTGTCCTCGGCACCACCGAGATCTGGGCGCTGCGCAACGACACCATGGACGCGCACCCGATCCATCTGCACCAGGTCCAGTTCCAGGTGGTCGGACGCGGACCGGACGGCACCGCGCCACCGGGTCGCGGTGACACCGGTTACCTCGACACGGTGACCGTGCCGCCGCGGCAGACCGTCCGGATCAAGGCTCACTTCGACATCCCCGGGCGCTTCGTCTGGCACTGCCACATGCTGGAGCACGAGGACAACGAGATGATGCGCCCCTACGAGGTCGTCCGCCGCCGCAAGCCCGCCAAGGGCGACGGCCGTCCCAAAGGCCGCTCACACAAGACCAAGCACTGATCGTTGTGAGACATGGCGTGGGGACGCCGGAATCTGCGTCGAAGGTGCGGGTCTTCCGGAGGCAGGGCACCCTGCCTCCGGAAGACCCGTCCCGTAACGCGCCGTTGCCCGGTCCAGCGCCGCCTTTCCCGCCCAGTCACGCACGTGGCCGAGGAGATGGGCTTCTCCGCTCACGCACCGGCATACGGGCCAATGACCACCGCCGCCGCTTCGGCGAAAGCGGCCTGCTGGACCAGCTCGATGGACCGCCGTCCGTGCAGATCAAACACTTCACCACGATGCACCCCGCCTCGCCCGGCTGGCCCACGCCACCAGACACGCCGGGAGAGGGACGCCCACGCATCAGTGAGATCAGCACGCTGCACCGGCCCAGCGCCCACGCAACACCACGACGTCTGCGCACATCAGACAACCTCACGACGGCGCACTTCGCCCCATCCAACCGGTCCGACACCACAGACACACCCGAACTGAAGCAACCACGACCGCCAACGCGCAGAGATCAGCCCACCAGGCCGACAACGGCCCGCATCGTCCGGGACACCGCGCAGGCCGGACGGCTTCGCCGCCAGCACGCCGACCTCCATCCCAACCGGCACCACGCCACCAGACACACCGGGAGAAGGACGCCCGTTGCCACCGCTCCGGTGAGATCGGCCTGCTGCACCGGCCCGCCAACCCACACCCCAACCCCATCTACGCAGAACACCTCAGCACAACACCGCCACCCACCCCACCCAACCGGTCCGACACCCCCAGACACATCCCACCCGAAGCAACCACGCCACCAACGCGCTGAGATCAGCCCACCGCCCGCGTCATCGGGGACGTCGCGCAGGCCGGACGGCTTCGCCGCAAGTGCACCACCATTCCATCCGGCTGGCCCAACGCCGCCAGATGCAGCAGCAAGTGTCGGTGAGCCACTACCGCAACTCGATGAGATCAGCCTGCTGAGACGGCCTGCAGCGCACACAGCCGGCGCGCCGTCTGCACCCATCAGACGACGCCACCGCAACGCACTGTGTCCCGCCCGGCTGGTCCAACGTCGCCAGTCCCGCCAGTGGATGTGGGGCAACCACTGCCGCCGGCCCGAGGAGATCAGTCCGCTTCACCGACCCATCCGCCCACACCGCGACCTCATCGTCTGCGCAGTTCAACCGCGTCCCACAACGCACCGTTGCCCCGCCGACTGGTCCGACAGCGCCGGACACGCCGGGGGAGGGAGCGCCCGCCGCCGTTTCGGTGGGATCGGCCTGTTGCGTCGGCCTGGCATCCCGCACTCCCGGCCCCATCGGCGCAGATCAGACGACCTCAGAACAACCCACCGTCATCTCATCCGGCTGGCCCGGCACCACCTGCTCACCGGCGGTGGTTCGCCCCCTGCCGTCGCATCGGTGAGATCGGCCCACGGGACCGGCCCGCGACTGCACCCATCAGACGACCCAGTGCGACTTGCCGCCCTCTCACCCGGCTGTTCCAGTACCGCCCAACCCACCAGGAGTGGATCATCGCCGCCGCGTCGATGACATTGACCGGCCGGACCGGCGCAGGGGCGCACACCTCCGACGACGATCTGTGCGGATCAAGCGGTCTCAGTGCGGCGCATCGTCGTCCCGACCGGCCGGTCCAGTGCCGGACAGGCCGGGATCGGGGCGGCCACTGCCGCCGCTTCGGTGAGATCGGCGTGCCGCACCGACTCGGCAACCTGCACTCCCGACCTCATCTGCGCAGGTCAGACGGCTTCAGCACAACCCGTCGTCGTCCGTCTATCCCCGGATCGACCGCCGCCGCATCGGCGGGGTCGGTTTGCTGCGCCAGACGGCGGCTCACACCACTGGCAGGTCGGACGGTCTCAGCGCGGCGCCGGCTGGTTCAGCTCCGCCACACGCCGGGGGTGGGGCGACTGCTGTCGTCGTCTTGGGGGAATCGGCTGTTGGGGGGCGTGGATTGGACGGGCTTGCAGCGAACGTGCCTGTGCGGCGGGCAGAGCGGCCCCTCAACGGGTGAATGCACAGGTGGGGGGGCATCGTGGCATTTGTTGCCGGTGTGGTCGTGGGGGATTTCGTGAGGAGGCTCACGGGATGGACGGGTGTTGGTGTGGCGGCAGGTGGGGAGGGGTACACAAGGGCGCTTTATGCACGGTTTACGGGGGTAGATGCCAGAACGTGACGTCACGGTGCGGTGTGGGCGGATGGCCCCGCCGTGCGGGCGGTACGCGCGGACCGCCGCGGAGTGTGACTCAGATCACCAAAAGATGAAACATCTTCCCAGGGAAGGTAGTTTCAATCGACGCACAGCGTTGACGTCCGGTTGACCTGCACTTTGCGTGAACCACATCACACCGGACGACAAGGCCGTGGAAAGGGAACCTCGGAGCGCCGCGGACGCGCTCATGGAGAAGTTTCCGCGCGCCCCTGGCAGCCCCCGGGGGTGGCACCCGGCTCGTTCCGGGTGTCCGTGGAAACCCGGAAAGGAGACCGTGTCCATACTCCGCGCGGAACGCGTTACCAAGCTGTTCGGCCGCAAGACCGGCGAAGCGCTGCGAAAACTTGACGCCGGCGCGGATCTGGCGGAGATCCGTGCCATGGGCGTGACTCCCGCCGTGGTGGACGCCACGTTCGAGGTGGAACGCGGCGAGACCTTCGTGGTGATGGGCCTGTCGGGCTCCGGCAAGTCCACCCTGATCCGGATGCTGAACGGGCTGCTGGAGCCGACCTCGGGACGCGTCGAGGTGGCCGGGCAGGACATCGCCCGCATGCCGGCCAAGCCGCTGCGCGAACTGCGGCAGAAGAAGATCAGCATGGTCTTCCAGCACTTCGCGCTGTTCCCCCATCGCAGTGTCCTCGCCAACGCCGCCTACGGGCTGGAGGTCCAGGGGGTTCCGAAGGAGCAGCGGGAGAAGACCGCCCGCGAGTTCCTGGGGCTGGTCGGCCTGGACGGCTGGGAGGACCACCTGCCCGGCCAGCTGTCGGGCGGGATGCGGCAGCGGGTGGGCCTGGCCCGCGCGCTGGCGGCCGGCACCGACATCGTGCTGATGGACGAGGCGTTCAGCGCGCTGGACCCGCTGATCCGCCGGGAGATGCAGGACCTGCTGCTGGACCTGCAGGCGCGGCTGGGCAAGACGATCGTGTTCATCACGCACGACCTCAACGAGGCCATGCGCATCGGCGACCGCATCGCGGTGATGCGCGAGGGCCGGATCGTGCAGATCGGCACGGCCGAGGAGATCCTCACCGATCCGGCCAACGACTACGTGGCGCAGTTCGTGCAGGACGTGGACCGCACCAGGGTGCTGACCGCCGCGTCCGTCATGGAGAAGCCGCTGGTCACCGTGCCCGCCAACACCGGCCCGCGGACGGCGCTGCGCACCATGCGCGAGCACCAGACCGGTGCGGCGTTCGTGGTGGGCCGCGACCGCAGGCTGGTCGGCCGGGTCAGCGCCGCCAAGATCGCCGACGCGGTGCAGGACGGGCGGCAGACCCTGGACGGCCTGCTCGACCCCGAGGACCTGGCCCCCGTCTCCCCCGACACCCCCGTGGCCGACCTGTTCGCCCGGTGCGCCGAGAGCGACCTGCCGGTGCCGGTGGCCGATGACAGCGGGACGCTGCTCGGGGTGATCCCGCGGGTGACGCTGCTGGCCGCGCTCGGCGCGATCAGCACGCATCTGCACGAGGTCACCGAGTCGGCCACGGCCCCGGCGGAGTCCGCCGAGGACGTGCCCGCGGCGGCGCGGGAGGTGAGCAATGCGGGCTGACGCCGCGGCGGCGGCCGTGGAGCTGCCGCGCATTGCGGTCGGCGACTGGTTCGCCGACGCGGTGGACTGGCTGACCGACAACCTGGGCTGGCTGTTCGACGCGATCGGCTCGGCCGTGGAGGGCGCGGTCGACGGGCTGACCGGCCTGCTGACGGCGCCGCCCCCGCTGGTGCTGATCGGCGTCTTCACGCTGCTGGCGCTGTTTCTGAGCGGCTGGAAGCTGGGCCTGTTCTCGCTGGCGGGCTTCGCGCTGATCGACAGCATGGAGCTGTGGGAGCCGGCCATGGACACCCTCGCGCTGGTGCTGGTGTCCACGGTGGTGGCGCTGATACTGGCGCTGCCGCTGGGCGTGGCGGCGGCGCGCAACGACGTGACCAGCCGGGTGCTGCGCCCCGTGCTGGACTTCATGCAGACGATGCCGGCGTTCGTCTACCTGATCCCGGCGATCTTCTTCTTCAGCATCGGTGTGGTGCCGGGCGTGGTGGCGACGGTGATCTTCGCGCTGCCGCCCGGGGTGCGCCTGACCGAGCTGGGCATCCGCGGCGTGGACGCGGAGATGGTGGAGGCCGGCGAGGCGTTCGGCACCGCGCCGGGACGCATCCTGACCCGCATCCAGATCCCGCTGGCCATGCCGTCCATCATGGCGGGCGTCAACCAGCTGATCATGCTGGCGCTGTCGATGGTGGTCATCGCGGGGATGGTCGGCGCGGGCGGTCTCGGCGACGAGGTGCTGCAGGGCATCCAGCGGGTCGATATCGCCAAGGGCTTCGAGGGCGGGCTCGCCGTCGTGGTGCTGGCCATCTTCCTGGACCGCGTGACGTCGGCGCTCGGCGACCGCTCGGCCGTGGCCCGCGCCAACGCCAAGATGACCGCCTGACCCCGCTCCTCGGCGGACGGACGGCCGTCCCCGCACGGCACGGGCAGGGAGCCGGAGTACGCGCCCGGGACGTCGGGCGGCCGTCCAGGCGGGGCGCCGGACGACCGTGCCCGAAGAAACCTCCGGTACGCCCGCCTGAATCCTGTAACCGACGGAAGGACATACAGCATGCGCTGGAAGTTCAAAGGTCTGACCATCGCCGCGGCGGCGCTGGCCGTGGCGCTGACCGCGGCCGGATGCGGCGGCGGCAGCGACTCCGGCTCGGGGGGCGACAAGAAGATCACCATCGGCATGGTGGCGGGCTGGGCCGAGGGTGAGGCGGCCACCGCGCTGTGGAAGCGGATGCTCACCGACAAGGGCTACACCGTCGAGGTGAAGACGCTCGACACCGGCCCGCTGTACACCGGCATGGCGCGCGGCGACGTGGACCTGTTCATCGACGCCTGGCTGCCGGGCACCCACGAGGACTACTGGAAGCAGTACGGGGACAAGCTGGAGAAGATCGGCGTCTGGTACGACAAGGCGCCGCTGACGATCGCGGTGCCGAACTACTCGCCGCTGAAGTCGCTGGAGGACCTCAAGGGCAAGGGCGGCCAGTACGGCGGCAAGATCATCGGCATCGAGAAGAGCTCGGGCCTGTACCGGGTGTCGCAGGAGAAGATGCTGCCCGCCTACGGCCTGCAGGACGAGTACGAGGTGACGACCTCGTCCACGGCGGCGATGCTGAGCGAGCTGAAGAAGGCCACCGACGCCAAGAAGGACATCATCGTCACGCTGTGGCGGCCGCACTGGGCGTACAGCAAGTTCCCCATCCGCGACCTGGCCGACCCCAAGGGCGCGATGGGCCAGCCCGACGGCATCAACACCGTCGCCCGCGAGGACTTCAGCAAGGACCAGCCCGAGGTCACCGGCTGGCTGAAGAAGTTCAAGATGGACGACCAGCAGCTGGGGACCCTCGAGGACCTCATGGAGAACAAGTACAAGGGCAAGCCCGACCAGGCGGTCGACGAGTGGCTGAAGGCCAACCCGACCTTCGCCTCGTCGATCACCGGCTGATCGGCGCCGAGAACGCCGCCGTGCGAAGGGGAAAGGGCCGTCCGGTCGCCGGACGGCCCTTTCCCTTTCAAGCGGCCGGGCTCACTCGGCGGCGGCGGGCTCCTTCTCCCCCTGGGGGCTGCCCTCGCCCTTGATGGAGCGGATGAGCAGCTGGGAGACGTCCACGACCTCCAGCGACTCCTTGGCCTCGCCGGCGTTCTTCTTCTCGTTGATGGCGTCGCCCAGCATCACCAGGCAGAACGGGCAGGCGGTGGAGACGGTGTCGGGGTCGGTCCCCAGGGCCTCGTCCACGCGCTCGGTGTTGATGCGCTTGCCGATGCGCTCCTCCATCCACATGCGCGCGCCGCCGGCGCCGCAGCAGAAGCCGCGGTCCTTGTGCCGGTGCATCTCCTGGGTCTTGACGCCCGGGACCTTGGCCATGATGTCGCGGGGCTGCTTGTAGACCTTGTTGTGGCGGCCCAGGAAGCACGGGTCGTGGTAGGTGATCTTCTCCTCGATCGGGGTGATCGGGGTGAGTTTGCCCTCCTCGACCAGGTGCGCCAGCAGCTGGGTGTGGTGGACGACCTCGTAGTTCCCGCCGAGCTGCGGGTACTCGTTGGCCAGGGTGTTGAAGCAGTGCGGGCAGGTCGCCACGATCTTCTTGGCGCCGGCCTCGTTGAGCGTCTCCACGTTCTGCTGGGCCAGCATCTGGAAGACGAACTCCATGCCCAGGCGGCGGGCCGGGTCACCGGTGCAGGCCTCCATCGGGCCGAGCACGGCGAACTTGACGCCCGCGATGTGCAGCAGCTCGGCGACGGCCTTGGTGGTCTTCTTGGCGCGGTCCTCCAGGGCGCCCGCGCAGCCCACCCAGAACAGGTACTCGGTGTCCTCGGGGACCTTGTCCTCGACGACCGGGACCTCGAAGTCCAGCTCCTCGATCCACTCGAGGCGCTTCATCTCCGACATGCCCCAGGGGTTGCCCTTGTTCTCCAGGTTCTTGAGCATCACGCCCGCCTCGGACGGGAAGCTCGACTCGATCATCACCTGGAAGCGGCGCATGTCCAGGATGTGGTCGATGTGCTCGATGTCGACCGGGCACTGCTCGACGCAGGCGCCGCAGTTGGTGCACGACCACAGCACGTCGGGGTGGATGACGCCGTCCTCGCCGACGAGCGGCTTGTCCACCTGCATGGCGGCCTTCTGCTCGTCGGTGAACTTCTCCTTCTCCTCCTCGGAGGCGAGGATGTAGGGGGCCTTGGCGAACGCGTGGTCGCGCAGCTCCAGGACGACCATCTTCGGCGACAGCGGCTTGCCGGTGTTCCAGGCCGGGCACTGCGACTGGCACCGCCCGCACTCGGTGCAGGTGGCCATGTCGAGGAAGCCCTTCCAGGTGAAGTCCTCGATCTTGCCGCGGCCGAAGACGTCCTCGTCGGGGTCGGCCTCCTCGAAGTCCAGCGGCTTGCCGTTGCTCATCATCGGCTGGGCGGCGCCCAGGCCGTCCGGGCGGCGCTTGAACATGACGTTCAGCGGCGCCAGGAAGATGTGCAGGTGCTTGGAGTTGACGACGATGACCAGGAAGACCAGCGCGACGTAGATGTGCAGCAGCAGGCCGAGCGACTCCAGCACCTCGAGGGTGTCGTGGCCGAGCCCCTCGAACAGCTGCCCGGTCAGGTAGGAGAAGTACGCGCCCTTCCCGAAGGCGAGGTTGCCGCTGGCCCAGGCCGCGCCCCGGAAGAAGAACATCGTCCAGATCACGTTGAAGATCATGAACAGGATGAGCCAGGCGCCGCCGGTGTGCGAGCCCTTGAACCGGGACTTGCGGTCCAGCTTCTTCGGCGAGTTCTTCCACCGGATGACCGAGAACACCACCAGGCCGGCCGTGCACAGCAGCGCGATGGTGTCCTGGACGAACCCGATCGGCCCCCACGTCTGCAGGCCGGGGATGTGCGCGTCCAGCCCGAACAGCAGCGCGACGGCCGCCTCCAGGTAGACGGTGATCAGCAGGATGAAGGCCCACATGACGAAGAAGTGGGCCAGGCCGGAGGCGGTCCACTTCAGCAGCTTGCGCTGCCCCATGACCTCCACGACCTGGCCCTCCAGGTCGGCCTTGGGATCGCGCTTGACCTGAAGGACGCGCTCGGGGTCGGGTTGGCCGCTGGTGAACAGCTGCCACAGGAACAGGACCCGCCGCCCGGCGAGCGCCACCGCGACCGCCGTGCCGGCGAGCCCGAGTATCAATGTGAGCCAGAACACTGTTCCGTCCTCCCGAGGTACGGCGTCGGCTGCCAGCGTAGGGCTCGCGACAGTCCGTGATTCATCCGGGCCCCGAATACTACTCGGCAGTAGCTTATGCTCGTTCCACCGCATGCGCCGTCCCGCCCGGCCACAGGACGCCGCCCCCGCAGGACCGGTCCCGGCCACGCGGAGATCGCCTATATATATGCACCGCGAACGAGCCGTACAAGCCCGCCGACGCAGGACTTTTCGCCGCAGGTCACAAGGCGGGCCGCGACCACGCGGGCGGCCCCCGGCCGACCGGAGCGCCCGGCGCCGCACGCGACCGCGCGAGGCCCGCCCTGCGGCACGACCGCCACGATGATCAGCAACGCGGCGTCCGCCCACCGGGTGCTCGCTCGCAGGCGAGGCGATGCGTGTGCTGCCCTGCCGTCACGACCGGCCGGGCGCCTCACCCGTCGTCCGCACCCCGCCTGATCTGGGCGACCCGCGCCGACGCCACCCGACTGCCGCGCTCGCACAGCGGCTGATCATGCCGCTGTGCTGGACGCCCCGTCGCCGCCCGCTCCCGGCTCGGGCGGGCCGCCGGAAACGGCCGGCCGCCGCCCGGACGCCGCAGCCGGGTGGGGATCGCCCCGCTGCGGCGGGCGACCGGAGGCCAGGGCGGCGTCACCCCCGATGCAGCGGGCGGTGCGGCGCGCGGGCCGGGAGGCGCCGAGGCCGAACTCGGCCTCGCGCGCGGCAGCGGAGCCGGCCGCCACGTCAGGCGACCGCGTCAGCCGCGGGCGGAGTCGGGCGGACGAAGTGCTCGACGGCACGCGCGACCGCGGGAAACCCAGCGTTCGGCGCGGTCGCCGCACTGATCAGCTAGGCGGCGTCCGCCCACCGGGGCGCTCGCTCGCGGATGCGGCGGAAGCGATCCGTGTGCTGTCCGTATCCCGGCGGCCGTCCCGGCGGCCCGATCGTCTGCCCGGCCGCCGGATCCAACGCCCCGTCCACGGCGGCATCACCGCCGACCAGATCCGACCGCGGGGGCGTCAGACGCGTTCGAAGACGGCGGCCAGGCCCTGGCCGCCGCCGATGCACATGGTCTCCAGGCCGTAGCGGGCGTCGCGGCGGTGCATCTCGCGGGCGAGGGTGGCCAGGATGCGGGCGCCGGTGGCGCCGACCGGGTGGCCGAGGGAGATGCCCGAGCCGTTGACGTTGAGGCGGTCGAAGTCGGCGTCCGTGAACTCCCACTCGCGGGTGACGGCGAGGACCTGCGCGGCGAACGCCTCGTTCAGCTCGATCAGGTCCATGTCGGCCAGGGTGAGCCCGGCGGCGGCCAGGGCCTCGGCCGTGGCGGGGACGGGGCCGATGCCCATGGTGCGCGGCGGCACCCCGGCGCGGGCCCACGACACCAGCCGGACGAGCGGCCGCAGCCCCAGCTCGGCGGCCCGTTCCGGGGTGGTCACCACGCACGCGGCGGCGCCGTCGTTCTGGCCGCTGGCGTTCCCGGCGGTGACGGTGGCCTGCTCGTCGGTCTTGCCGAGGACGGGACGCAGCCGGGCCAGGCTCTCCAGGGACGTGTCGGGACGCGGGTGCTCGTCGGTGTCCACGACCGTGTCGCCCTTGCGCGACCGGACGGTCACCGGGACGATCTCGTCGTCGAACCGGCCCTCGCGCTGGGCGGCGACGGCCCGCCGGTGCGACCGCACGGCCAGCTCGTCCTGCTCCTCGCGCGGGATGCCGTACTCGCGGCGCAGGTTCTCGGCGGTCTCCAGCATGCCGCCGGGCACGGGGTGGTTGCGGCCGCCGGCGGTGACGCGGCCACGCGCCAGCGAGTCGTGCAGCTCCAGGGACGCGCCGCGCAGGCCCCAGCGCGCCTCGGTGGTGTAGAACGGCGCGTTGCTCATGCTCTCCGCGCCGCCCGCGATGATCAGGTCGCTGACGCCGGTCTGCACCTGCATGGCGGCGTTGAGCACGGCCTGCAGCCCCGAGCCGCAGCGCCGGTCGATCTGCATGCCGCCGACGTCGATGGGCAGCCCGGCGTCGAGCGCGGCGACCCGGCCGATGGCGGGCGCGTCGGACGTCGGGTAGCAGTGGCCGAGGATCACCTCGTCGACGGCGTCGCCGGGCAGGCCGGTGCGCTCCAGCAGCGCCCGGATCACGGTGGCGGCCAGCTCGACGGGCGGCACGGACGCGAGCACCCCGCCGAACCGGCCGATCGGGGTGCGCAGCGGCTCGCAGATCACCACATCGCGCATCGTTTCGCTCCTCACCGTGACATCCGGCCGCGGGCACCAGACGAGGCTACGCCGCCGCCCGGTCACCCCGGGCTTCGGGCTCCGGTTCGGTGGAGGTTGAATGCGGTTCAGCAATCCGCACGCGAACAGGAGGCGGCGATGGACGGCTGGGCGGAACGGGTCGGCACGGTTCGGGTGGTCGGCACGGGCGTGATGGGCCGCGGGATCGCGCAGCTCGCGGCGGCGGGCGGGCTGACGGTCGAGCTCGCCGACGTCCGTCCCGAGGCGGTGGCGGCCGCCGTCGAATACGTGTCGGGCATGTTCGGCAAGCTGGTGGCCAAGGGCCGGATGACGGCCGAGGACGCGGCGGCGGCGAAGGCGCGGCTGCGTCCGGTGGACGGGCCGCTCGCCCCGGCGGACGGGTGCGACCTGGTGATCGAGGCCGTCCGCGAGGACCTGGCGACCAAGCGGGAGCTGTTCGCCGGGCTGGAGAAGGTGTGCCCCGAGCACACGGTGCTGGCGACCAACACCAGTTCGCTGTCGGTGACGGCGATCGGGGCGGGGCTGGCCGATCCGAGCCGGCTGGCCGGCCTGCACTTCTTCAACCCGGTGCCGCTGATGCGGCTGGTCGAGGTGATCGCCGGGGCGCGGACCGCCGCGTGGCTCCCGGGGGCGCTGACCGGGCTGGTCCGGCGGCTCGGCCACGAGCCGGTGCTGGCGCCCGACACCCCCGGGTTCCTGGTCAACCACGCCGGGCGCGGCCTGGTGACCGAGGCGCTGCAGATCCTGGGCGAGGCCGTGGCCGAGCCGGCGGACGTCGACCGGATCGCCCGCGACGTGCTCGGCCTGCGCATGGGCCCGTTCGAGCTGCTGGACCTGACCGGGCTGGACGTGTCGCATCCGGTGCTGGAGAGCATCTGGACGGGGTTCTACGACGAGCCGCGGCTGCGTCCGTCCCGGATCACGCGGGCGCGGATGGAGGCGGGGCTGCTCGGCCGCAAGGCCGGCGAGGGCTTCTACCGGTACGTGGACGGCGCCAAGCAGGAGCCGCCGGAGGCCCCGGCCCCCGCCGCCGAGGCGCGTCCGGTCTGGGTGCACGACACCGAGCCGGGCGTGCGGGACGCCCTCGCCGCCCTGCTCGGCGGGAACGTCGAGCAGGGCGAGCGCCCGTCGGCCGATGCGGTGGTGCTCGTCGCCCCGTACGGGCGCAGCGCGCTGGACGTGGCGCGCGAGCACGGCCTGCCCGCCGAGCGGGTGCTGGGCGTCGATCCGCTCGGCGGTTTCGCCTCGCGGCTCACCCTCGGCGTGCACCCCGGCGTGGATCCGGCCGCCGGGCGGGCCGCGCTGGCCGCGCTCGCCGCGACCGGACGGCCCGTCACGGTGGTGCGGGACGCGCCCGCGCCGGTGGCGCAGCGGCTGCTGGCCTCGATCGTGAACGTCGGCTGCGGCATCGCCGAGCAGCGGCTGGCCAGCGCGGACGACATCGACACGGCGGTGCGGCTCGGCCTCGGCTACCCGCGCGGCCCGCTGGAGTGGGGCGACCACGCGGGCGCCGCCACCGTGCTGCGCGTCCTGCGCGGGCTGCACGCCGCGACCGGCGACCCGCGCTACCGCCCCAGCCTGTGGCTGGCCGAACGCGCCGAGCTCGGCCTCCCGCTCACCGAGACCGGCACCACCCCGGCCGACCTGCTCTGACGGCCCCCTCCCGGCTCCGCACCGGATCCGGTTTGAACTCCGCCGCGGCGAGGCTGCGTATCTCCCCGACGTAGGTCCGGGATATCGGAGCTGGGAGGGTTCATGGGGCGTGCGAACACCGCCGGGAAACGCCGTCTGCGCGCGATGATCATCGGGACCTCGGTGGCCGTCGGGGCCGCGGGCCTGGTGGCCGGTTCGCTGTACGTGGTGAACACCGACGCCGAGTCGGAGCCGCCGCGCGAGGCCGCGCTCGCCGGGGGCGCCCGCGCCGGGCAGAGCACCGCGCGGGCCGCGCAGGAGCAGGCGGACGACGGCGCGGGGGCGCTGGCCGCCAGGCTCGCCCGCCGGCTCGGTACCCGAACCAACGGCGGCTACGTGGACTCGGCGGGCCGCGCCGTCGTCACCGTCACCAACGACGACGACGCGGCGATGGTGCGCGCGGCCGGCGCCGTGCCGAAGACGGTGCGGCGCACCCCGGCCGCGCTGCGGCGCATCACCTCGACGCTGCGCACGTCGATGGCGGACGTGCCGGGCACCGGCTGGGCCATCGACCCGGTCACGTCCCAGGTGGTGCTGTGGACGGACGCGTCGGTCACCGGCACCCGCATGGCCCGGGTCCAGCGGATGGTGCAGCAGATGGGCTCGTCCGTGCGGACGGTGCGGTTCTCCGGGCGGCTGCGCACCCTCGCCGACGGCGGCGACGCGATCTTCGGCGGGGGCTCGCGCTGCTCGCTGGGCTTCAACGTCCGCCGCGGCGGCCAGGACTTCTTCCTCACCGCCGGGCACTGCGGCAACGCCGTGGCGGAGTGGACGGCCGACCAGCGCGGCGCCCGCCCGCTCGGCACCACGGTCGCCAGCAGCTTCCCCGGCAACGACTTCGCGCTGGTGCGGTCCGCGCAGCAGGGCCTCGGCGGGCAGGGCGGCGTCGACCTCTACAACGGGCAGGTCCGCGACATCACCCAGGCGGGCGAGGCGGTCGTGGGACAGCGGGTGGCGCGCAGCGGGAGCACCACCGGTGTCACCACCGGCCGGGTGCTCGCCGTGAACGCGACCGTCAACTTCCCCGAGGGCACGGTCAGCGGCATGATCCAGACGTCGGTGTGCGCCGAGCCGGGCGACAGCGGCGGCCCCCTGTTCGCCGGGACGACCGCGCTGGGGCTGACCTCCGGCGGCGCGGGCGACTGCCGGACCGGCGGTGTCACGTTCTTCCAGCCGGTGACCGAGGCGCTGGAGCGGTTCGGGGCCGAGGTGTTCTAGCCGGGGGCCGGGCCCGGCCGCCGCGGAAGGCCACCGCCGCGAACGCCCGCTGCGGCCGGGTGCGCGACCGGCACGGCGATCAACCGCACGATCGGCGCTGCGGCCGGGTGCGGCGGGGCGGCGGTCAGTCGCGCGGGCGGGGCGGTGCCGGGAAGTGGTCGGGGGTCCGCAGCCGGGCCCTGATCCAGGCGCCCGCGGGGCGCAGCGAGGCGGTGCCCGCGAACGGGCCGTCCGGGCAGGTCCCGCCGCGGAACACCGACACGTCGCTGTAGTTCCAGTTCACCCAGCTGATCTTCTTGCGCGCCATCAGGTCGAGGTACCGCCCGGCCCGGCCGAAGTCGTCGCCCCGGCCCTCGGGGTCGGTGGTGCCGAACTCGGTGACGAACACCGGGATGCGGTCGGCGGCGCGCGACAGCGCGTCCAGATACGGGCGTCCGTGGCCGCCGGCGTAGAAGTGGAACGTGTACATGATGTCGTCCGCGCGGACCGGGGCGTTGACGATCTCCCGTTCGTCGGAGTTCTCCGACACGCCGAGCGAGGACCAGCCGCGCGTGCCGACCAGGACCGGCGCGCGGGGGTCGTACCGCCGGATCACCGGCACCAGCCGTTCGGCGTAGTCGCGCACGCGCGCCCAGGGCACCCGGTACGGCTCGTTGACGATCTCGTACAGCACGTTCCCCCGCGCCGCGTGCCGGCGGGCGATCTCGGTGAAGAAGGTCGCGGCCCGCCCGAGGTGGCGGTGCGGATCCCCCGGGCCGAGCAGGTGCCAGTCGACGACCACGTACATGCCGAGGGCGGCGGCCTGCGCGATGAGGCGGTGGACGCGGTCGGTGATCCGGCGGGGGTCGGTGGCGTAGCCGCCCTCGTGCACGTACACCGGCAGCCGGAGGACGTCCGCCCTCCAGTCGCGGGCCAGCGCCTCCAGGGAGCGGCGGGTGAGGCAGTCCCGGTACCACTGCAGGCCGTGCGCGCTCATCCCGCGCAGTTGGACGGGGGCGCCGTGCTGGTTGCACAGCCGGGTGCCGCAGACCCGCAGCCGCCCGTTGACCGCGACCGGGCTGCCGGCGGGCGGCCCGCGTTCCGGCCACGCCCCGCCGGACCGCAGGGCGGCGGGCGGTGGGGCGAACCCCGAGGGGAGGCCGCCGGCGCCGGGCCGCGGGCCCGCCCCCGGCCCGGACGCCGAGACCGGCAGCAGGATGACGAAGGCCGCGCCCAGCGCGCCCACCGCGCGCCACGCGCCCCGCCCGGCGACGCCGCCCGGGGAACGGCGGTCCCTGAGATCGCCCAAGCCGACTCCGCCCTGCTCACCGGCCCCTTTTTGGGTGCTTCCTAATCACCATTAGAACCTGAGCCGAAAATGATTGCCAGGGCGCGACCGCCTGTTGAACGCCGCCGCCCCGCCCCGCGGGGCGCGCGGGGCGGGGCGGCGGGCGGTCCGGGCGCCGGGTGGGACGCCGTCAGTCGGCCGCGGGCCGGGACGGACGCGTGTCGGTCCACTCCGTCTTGATGATCACCTGGCTGTTCTCCACCGTGCCCGGCCGGTAGACGGCGGGGTCCTGCGGGCCTCGCTCCACCGTGGTCGACACCGTCGCCAGCAGCGCGCCGGTGCGGGGGTCGAAGATGGCGCGCTCCATCGAGGTCCCCCCGCCGGTCGCCGAGGCGGTGCGGGGCGCCTCAAGCGCCACGCCCGGCCGTCCGAGCGGGTCGGCGACCCGGCCCACCGCGCGCACGCCCGGGGTGTCGGCGAGCATCCTGATGAAGGCCGCCCACACCTTCGGCGGCAGCGGGAGTTCGGACACCGCCAGGGTCGCCTCGACGATCTTCTGGCCGGGCCCCGTGGGCTTCCTGGGGCCGCGAAGGACCGGCGGCCGCGTGGACGGCGCCGTCAGCAGCTTCTCCAGTTGCTTGGGATCGGTGGGCAGGTTGCGCAGCTCGTCCGCCGTCAGCCACCGGCCGAGCAGGAAGAAGCGGTCGGAGTTCTCGTTCCGGTCGCTCGGGTCCTCCTTCCACGGGGTGGGCGCGGTGCGGTAGAGGTCCGGCAGCGCCGTGCGGTCCTGGTGGTAGGGGAACGTGCGCGGCGACCCGGCCCGCTTCCACAGCGCCTCGTCCCGAGGCGTCTGCGGTCGGGCCCCGAGGTCGCGCGTCCACACCGCCGACTGGCCGGCCCGGTCGCGGGCGCGCCACGACCACATCTCGTCGCACGGCTGGACGATGTAGTCGCCCGTCTTGGCCTCGACCGGTTCGGCGTGGCAGTTGCGGACGTGCGTCACCAGGTACCGGCCGTCGGCCTGCCGTTCGGCCTGGACGGCCGCGGCGAGCACCATCTCCCGGGGGCCGGGGGCGCTCGGCCCGGGCGGCGCGGCGCCGCCGGAGCCGACGGTCGCGACGGCGACCGCGCCCGCCGCCCCGGCCGCGACCGGCGC
>NZ_BAABDO010000100.1:0-24141 GCF_039539665.1 Actinomadura keratinilytica | reverse complement strand
GGCGCACCACCCAGACGATCACGCACTGTCGCGGATCGTTACGGGGAAAGGCTCAGTGACCGGCCTGTCGCGTTGAGATTCGCCATCCAGCTTTTCGAGGAGATCGGCCACGACGAGCGGGACCGGATCCGGCGGACGCTGGAGATTCTCGTGTCCGGCTATCGACAACGGCGCGACTCCGGGCGGTACGCGGCATACCGCCCGCAGCCCGCTGATCATGTTCGCCAATTGGCCGCTTATTCCGCCAATCTCGTTCTGCTGCTGGTCATCGTGAGTGGCGGCAGGGTCCCGCTCAACCGGCTCTGGCAAAATGCCGTCGACCATATGGTGCTGTGGCGCTCCACCGTCTCTCTATGGCATGCCGGTCTTGGTCGTGACCATTCCCTGCTGCGGATGCTGGTTTATGAGAAGGGGGCCGTTTGCCTTAAGAAATCTCGTAACGCTTGGCCTGAACTCGACCATGCGAGCCTGATGGATGACTGGGACCTCATGGTGAGACTGCTGCCCGGCATCGCGCTTTACGACGGCTCTGTACTCGGATACGCGGGACGATGGGAGGAGGTGATGGTCGCATCGCTCCTCGGGGCCATGGTCGGCGAGGAGAGTCTCAGCCCCGTCTGTCGGACACTCCAACTGCTGCCCCCTCCGAAGGGGACGGAGCGGCGGACGATCACGGAAGTGTTCGATCTGCTCGCCTTCGTCCTGAGAATCCGGGCCAGTGGAATGCCGATGGAAGACGCGGCCAAGGCGGCGCGGTGGGCGCTGGACCATTGCCTCCCCTATGACTTCGACGGCCATGCCTTTGCCGCCCTGGTCGCGGCGCATCCGTCTCTGCTGGTCACTGTTCCGGAGCTCAACCGACCGGAGAATTACTGGAATGCGCACGGCGCGGCCCTGATGCTGAGATCGGCTCTCACGAACTCCGTGGACGAGGTTCAAGGCAGGCTGTCCCGGCTCTGTGACGAGATCGAGTCGATCCAGCGCGGACGGTGGACCGACGACGAGGACAAGATCAAGCACATGGTCCATGGGCTGCTGAACGCGCGGCCCTACCAAAGGCTGCGGATCGCTGTGCTGGACCCCGGCGACGAACAACACCCGTCAGGAGGTGGGTAGCCCCTCGCGGTGGGCGAGGGCGGCGGCCTGGGTGCGGCTGGTGACGCCGAGCTTGCCGAGGATGTTGGACACGTGGACGCTGGCCGTCTTGGGGGAGATGAACAGCGCCTCGGCGATCCGCCGGTTGTTGTAGCCCTCGGCGACCAGGCGGAGGACCTCGCGTTCGCGGGGGGTCAGCGTCGCGAACGGGCCCGAGGCGGCGGCGGGGGACGCGGACGCGAGGCGGGCGCGGGTGCCGAGGTCCGCCAGGGCCTTGCGGAGCGGGCGGGCGCCCAGCCGTTCGGCCGCCGCGACGGCGGCGCGCCATTCGGCGGCGGCCTCGTCGCGGGAGCCGCGTTCGGCGAGGGCCTCGGCGAGGCGCCAGCGGGAGCGGGCGACCTCGTAGACGAAGCCGCCGCCGGGCGTTCCGTACTCGAAGGCGGTGACGGTGCGGCGCCACAGTTCCGGGTCGTTGGCGCCGTGGGCGCGGGCGTGTTCGGCCTCGGCGCGGGCGAGCCAGGCGCGGCCCTCCAGGCCCAGCCAGGCGCGGGGGCGGCCGTCGAACGTGGTGGAGGCGGCGGTCCGGGCGCGGGAGAGCAGTTCGTCGGCGGCGGAGCGGGAGCCGAGGGCGGCGTGGGCCCACAGGCCGGTCGCGGCGATGCGGATGGCGGCGGTGTCGGCGGGGCGCAGGACGTCCAGCACGGCGGTGACATGGTCGAGCGCGGCGGCCGGGTCGCCGTCCCACAGGGCCTGTTCGGCGGCCAGCCCGCGGGAGAGGTAGGCGAGCAGCTCGTCCTCGCCCCACAGCGGTTCGATCCAGCGCATCCGTTCGGTGACGCTGTCGCCGCCCTGCGCCACCTCGAGGAACAGGGCGTACGCCGAGAGCAGCGCCTCGGCGGGGCGGGTGACGCGGATGCCGAAGCCGGCGGCCAGGCGGGCGGCGTGCGTCCACTCCCCGGCGGTGTAGTGGATCAGGAAGCGCAGGCACCGCAGGATCACCCCGTAGTAGGACCGGCCGAGGCCGCTGCCGAGGGTGAAGCGGACGGCCTCCTCGGTGGCCTCGGCGGCCCCCGTCAGGTCGCCGCGGTCGAACCGGGCCCGCGCGTGGTGGAACGCGGCGCGCAGCGCGACCTGGTGGTCGCCCGCCCGGACGGCCAGGTCGCGGGCGCGGGCGAACAGGTCCGGCGTCTGCAGGCGGGCCTCGCGTTCCTCGCGGTAGAGGCCGAGCGACACCAGGGCGCCGGCCTCGACGCCGGCGGCGCCGGTGGCGCGGGCGGCGGCGATGGCCTCTTCGGCGAGGGTGGGCAGGTCGTCGTCGTGCCCGCGGTACCGGGGGTGGTCGTCCATCTTGAGCAGCAGGGCCCGGACGTATGCGGCCAGGGCGGCGGCCCGTTCCGGGGTGGGCGGGTCGGCGGGGAGCATGTCGACGGCCTCGCGGGCGGTGTCGGCGGACTCGGCGCCCATGTCGAGGTCGCTCAGGTAGTGCGCCAGACTCTCGCGCAGCAGCACGCCGAGCCGCCGGTCGGCGGGGTCGGCGGTCTCCAGCAGCCGGCGCAGCCGGGACACGGCCCGCCGCGCCTCGCCGGACCGCCCGTACGCGCGCACCGCGGCCAGTGCGAGCCGGACGCGGTCGGTGCCGGCCGCCGTCTCGGGGCCGGGCACGGCGTCCCACAGGGACAGGGCGCGGTCGTAGTGCTCGAGGGCCTCGGCGGGCGCGCCCACCCGTTCGGCCTCTCGTCCCGCCCGCACGGACGCGGCGAAAGCCACCGGCAGGTCGTGCGCGGCCAGGCTGTGGTAGGCGAGTTCGGCGGCCGACCCCGAGTCGTCGGCCAGCAGGGCGGCGAACGCGGCGTGCAGGCGGGTCCGCTCGCCCGGCAGCAGGTCGGCGTACACGGCCTCGCGCAGCAGCGCGTGCCGGAACCGGTAGCCGTCGGCGCCGTCGGGCACCAGCAGCCGGTGCGAGACGATCTCCCGCAGGGCGGCGCCGACCTCGGCCTCGCCCAGGCCGGAGACCCGGCGGACGAGCTCGTCGCCCACCCGGCGGCCGGCCACCGCCGCGACCCGCACCACGCGCTGGGCGTCGTCGCCGAGCCGTTCGACGCGGGCCAGCAGCAGGTCGGCGAGCCTGGCGGGCAGTTCCTCGCCGGTGCGGGCCGCCGCGTACAGCTCGGCGGCGTAGAACGGGTTGCCCTCGGAGCGAGCGTGCACCCGTTCGACCACGTCCGGGGGCGGGGCCTGCCCGGCGGACAGTGCGCTGAGGAACGCGGCGGTCTCGTCGGGGGCGAAGGGGCGCAGGTCGACGGCCGACACGTCCGGCAGGCGCAGCAGCTCGGCCACCACGGGACGCAGCGGGTGCCGCCGGTGCAGGTCGTCGGTGCGGTACGTGCCGACCAGGCAGACCCGTTCGTGTTGCAGCACCCGGCTGAGGAAGGTCAGCAGGCGGCGGGTCGACCGGTCGGCCCAGTGCAGGTCCTCCAGGACCAGCAGCACCGGGCCCGCGCGCCCCAGCTCGCCGAGCAGGCCGAGCGTGGCGCCGAACAGCTGCTGCTGTCCCAGCTCGGAGGTGCCGCCGGAGCGGTCGTCCCCGTCCGGCAGGAGCCGTTCGAGCACCGGACGGGACGCCAGCACCGCGCGGACCGCCTCGCCCTGCCGCGGGTCCCGGGCGGCCCGCCACAGCGCGTCGGCGAGCGGCAGGTACGGCATGCTCTCGCCCAGTTCGGCGCACTGCCCGACCAGGACGGCGCCGCCGCGGTCGCGCACGACGCGGGCCAGCGCGCCCACCAGGTGGGTCTTGCCGACTCCGGCGTCTCCGCCGACCAGCACCGTCGCGGCGGTCCCGGCGGCGGCCCGGTCCAGCGCGCCGGTCAGCGCGGCCAGCTCGGCACGCCTGCCGATCAGCACGCCGTCGGCTCGCCCGTCGTCCCCCACACGGCGAGTATGGCACCGGGGAGCGGTGTGCTCGACCGGTGCGGCCGTGGGACGCCCAGGCCGCGTGGTCCGGGCGTCCCACGGGTTCCGGGAGGGACGGGTCAGCTCATCAAAGCGGCCGCCAGGTCGGACTCGCGGGCCTGGGCGGGAACCGTCGGCTCGGCGGGCTCCTCGGCCGCGGCCGCGGCGGCCGCATGGGGCTCGTCCTCCTCGGGCGGGAGGAGCCGGCCGTAGGCGCGCAGGGTCTCGGCGGCGATGCGGTTCCAGGAGTAGCGGGAGTGGGCGCGGTCGGCGGCGGCGATGGCGTAGCCGTGCCGGGTGGTCTCCTCGGCCAGCAGGCGCCGCACCGCGCGGCCGATCTCCACCGGGCGCCCGGCGGGCACGTGCAGTCCGGTGATGTGGTCCAGGACGCTGTCGGCGTTGCCGCCGACCGGGGTCGTCACGACCGGGACGCCGCACGCCATCGCCTCCAGCGCCACCAGCGGCGACGGGCGGTCCGGTGACAGGCACAGCACCAGGCGGGCGGTGCGCAGCAGCTTGGGCAGGGACCGGCGCGGCATCCGGCCCATGAACACCACCCGGTCGGCGACGTGCAGCTCCTTGGCCAGTATCCGCAGCCGGTGCACGGCCGTGTCGTTCTCCAGTTCCGCGCGGTCGGGGCCGCCGGTGATGGCCAGTTCGGCGCCGGGGACGTTGACCAGTATGCGGATCGCGGTGGCGATCCCGCCGTCGGTCAGGTCGCGGGACACGGTCACCAGGCGGGGGCGGCCGCCGCGGGGCAGCGTGGGGCCGGTCTGGCTGAAGTGGCGGTCGTCCACGCCGTAGGGGGTGATGCCGATGCGGGGGCGGGGCACGCCGAGCCGCACCAGCGCGTGAGCCTCCTGCTCGCTGCCCGCCAGGACGGTGTCGGCGCCGCGTCCGAGCGCGGCCTCCAGGCGGATGCGGGCGGGGTGCACCGCCCGTCCGGTGCGGCGTTCGGCGGTGCCGAGGCCGTGGTAGGACTGCACGAACGGGATGCCCAGTTCCCCGGCCACCGCGCAGGCCGCCAGCCCGCCGATCCAGCCGTGGGCGTGCACCACGTCGGGGCGTGCGGCGCCCGACCAGCGCCGCCGCAGCTCGTCGGCGACGTCGCGGACGTGCCGCAGGAGTTCGTGCTCGGCCAGCGGGCGGGCCGGTCCGGCGTCGATCAGCCGCAGCGCGGCTCCGGGGCCGAGGCGCGTCCGATCGCGCGTCGCTTCGTCATAGCGGCGCGCGTAGACGGTCACGTGGTTCTTCCGGTCGCCGCCGGGCACCGGACGCGCCAGCGCGCGGGCCAGCTCGCGCACCACGGAAGCGTGGGTGTGCTCCCCGGTGAGAACGGACATCGAAACCAAAGCGATGTTCAGGGAGCTTTTCATGACACAGACCTCCGAAGGCACACATGGCGCAAACCTGGAGGTATCTGCGTCTTAGACACCCGCTTGTGATGGTCTCTTTCCGGAGCGCCCCGGGATCAAACCTCCGAACGCCGTGACCCGCGCGACGGACACCGTATGAGACATGCGGGACCCCAGTGGCGCCCGGTGCGCGCGCCGGCCCGAAAATGCCCTCTGACCTGGCGTCGGACGTTCAAAGCACGGGAGATCGGCGGTAATACTGGGTGACTGTGTGTGCAGATCTCGTCTGGTACGTGGCCTACGGGTCCAACCTGGCACGGGAGCGGTTCTCCTGCTACCTGGCCGGTGGGCGCCCCGAGGGGGCGACGCGCCACTACACCGGCTGCCGGGACGCCCGGCCCGCGCGCGACGAGAAGGCCGTCACGCTGCCCGGCGGCGTCTACTTCGCCTTCAACTCGCTGACGTGGGGCGGCGGCATGGCGTTCTACGACGCCGAGCTGCCGGGCCGCACGGCCGCCCGCGCCTACCTGGTGACCCGCGAGCAGTTCTGCGACGTGATGGCGCAGGAGATGCGGCGGGAGGCCGGTGCCGACCACGACCTGTCGCAGGCGCTGGCCACGGGGCGGCAGCGGATCGGCCCCGGGCACTACGAGACCGTCCTGAAGGTCGGCGAGCGGGACGGGCACCCGATGCTCACCTTCACCGCCCCGCACGGAGCGGGACGGGCCGTGCTGAACGCCCCGTCCGCCCCGTACCTGACCATGCTGGCGCGCGGCCTGCGCGACGCGCACGGCTGGCGCACCGGCCAGGTCGCCTCCTACCTGCGCGCCTGCCCGGGCGCCCGCGGGGTCTGGTCCGCACCGGCGATCTCCGCGCTGCTGCGCCGCGCCGACGCCGCCGCCGCGGCGTCCGCGCCGCGGGCGTCCCTCCAGGCGATGTTCGCCGCGTTCCGGCCGGGGCCGGGTCTGCCGCTGGAGCCCGCCGCCGGATAGCGTCGTCCCCATGGACGTCGGTGACGTGGTGGACGATTTCGAGCTCCCGGACGAGACGGGACGGCCGCGCACCCTCAGCGGCCTGCTGGCGGACGGCCCCGTCGTACTGTTCTTCTACCCGGCCGCGATGACCGCGGGCTGCACCGCCGAGGCGTGCCACTTCCGCGACGTGGCCGCCGAGTTCGCCAAGCTGGGCGCGCACCCGGTCGGCATCAGCGGCGACCCGGTGGACAAGCAGAAGGAGTTCGCGGGCAAGCACTCCCTCGGCTACCCGCTGCTGTCGGACGTCGACGGCACGGTGCGGGACCGCTTCAGCGTCAAGCGCGGCCTCGCGCTCGCCCCGACCCGGCGGCAGACGTTCGTGATCGACACCGACCGCCGCGTCCTGGAGGTCATCAAGAGCGAGATCCGCATGAACGTCCATGCCGATCGCGCCCTGGCGGCCCTCCGCCGCCGCGCCGCCGCCTCCTGACGCGCCACCCCGCGGATCCGGGCGGCCGGCGTCGGCCCCGCAACCATGGCGGGCCGCACCGCGTCGGAACCGTATGAGGCCGAGTGCGTTGATCGCCGCCGCGATGGCGGCGCTGTGCGGGCTGGCGGCCTGCTCCCTGCGCGGGGCCGATGCCGTCTGCCCGGGGGCCGCGGTGCGCGAGGGCGTCGCGGTCCGGGTGAAGGCGCCGCTGGCGCAACGGGCCGAGACCGCCACGGTGACGGTGTGCTGGGACGGCCGGTGCCGCGGCAGCGGGCCCCTGGGGCTCATGCCGTCCAGCGTCGCGGTGCCGCAGGACTGCCCGGACGGGCCGCCCGAGGGCGTCTGCGGCGCGTCGGCGAGCCCGACCGGCGACGCCCATGCCTTCTTCGACCTCAAGGGGCTGCCGTCCGCGCCGGTCGAGGTCGCCGTCGTGCTGCGCGACGACGGCGGCGGGAAGCTGTTCGACCGCAAGGCCGCCGTCACGCCGCAGGGCGTGGACGGGCGGTGCCCCCAGCCGCCGCACGCCGCCGTCGTCGCCGACGGCGCGCGGCTGGCCCCCGCCTGAAAGCGCGGGCGCCCCGGTTCAGCCGGGCAGCTCGGGCAGGACGATCGCGGACGGGTGGTCCGGGTCGTGGAAGACCTCCTGGTGGGCGGGCAGCATGCGGGTGGCGGTGCCGATCGGCTCGCCCGTCCCCGGGTTGCGCGCCACGCGCGGGTAGGCGCCGCTGCACACCTGCACGCGGATGCTGTGGCCGCGGCGGAAGCGGTGCCCGGCGGGCCACAGGTCCACCGCGACCCGGCGCACCCCGTCGCCGTCCGGCTCGGGCGCGCCCGGCACCAGCCGCCGCATCCCCTCGCACAGGTTGAGCGACGTGCCGTCCGGGGCCACGTCGCACAGCCGCACCACGAAGTCGGTGTGGGCGCGGTCGGACCGGACGAACAGGTCGGCGGTGACCGGCCCGATGATCTCCAGGTCGTCGTCGAGCACGGGCGAGGTGTAGGTGAGCACGTCGGCGCGCCGTTCCAGGCGCCGCTGGTCGGTGACGGGGTCGGCGCCGCCCAGCAGCGTCGGGCCGCCGAGGAACGGGGTGGGGTGCGCCGGGTCGTACCGGTACCGGTCGGGCGGCGACTGCGGCGGGCCGTCCGGCGACAGCGCCGCGCCGGGCCGCAGGTGCCAGCGGCGGGCCCGCATGCCCGGCACCGGCCACTCGGGGTACTCCCGCCACTCGTCCGCCCCGGTCACGTACAGCCGAACGGGTTGCTCGCGCAGGCCGGACGGGTCGTCCAGCAGATGGGCGCGGAACCAGTCGAGCGCCTCGGTGATCGAGCCGCGCATCAGCCGCTGGTCGGCGTGCGTCCACGGGCCGATGGTCAGGTAGGGGCGCCGCCCCGCCGCGCGCAGCGCCGCGTAGTCCTTCAGCTGCCAGGGCAGGAAGATGTCGTACCAGCCGCCGGTCATGTTCACCGGGGCGGTGACCCGCGAGACGGTGGGGCTGTGGTCGCGGCGCTTCCAGAACGGGGAGTCGGGGCCGTGCACGAGCAGGTCCTGGTAGAACCGCTGCGGCGCGCCGGTGGCGAGGGTGTCCAGCTCGGCGAGGGGCCGTCCGGACAGCGCCGCGCGGCGGGCCCGGCGCGGCGACAGGAACCCGGCGGTCAGGCCCGACAGCGGGTGGCGCAGCCGCGCGGTCAGGTCCACCCACATGAGGGTGGACTCCAGCGCGAAACCGCCGCCCAGGTTGATCGCGTCGCGGAACTGGGACGCGGTGACCTGCATCGACAGGGCGCGCAGCTGCGGCCCGGCGTCGGCGGCGACGGCCCACTGGACGTACCCCAGGTAGCTGGGGCCGTGCATGGCGAACGTGCCCCCGAACCAGGGCTGGCGCTTGAGCCATTCGACCGTGGCCAGGCCGTCCTCGCGTTCGTCCAGCGGCTCGAACACCCCGCCCGAGCCGAACCCGCCGCGCACGCTCTGCACGACGGCCTGGAAGCCGTGCGAGGCGAACGTCTGCCCGCACATCAGCCCGAACGGGCCGCGCCGCCCGTAGGGGGAGCGGACCAGGATCGTGGGCGGGCGGTCGACGCCCTCGGGGGCGTAGTGGTCGGCCAGGAGCGTGACGCCGTCGGCGGCGGGGACGGGCAGGTCGCGGCGGACGGTGACGCGGTGGGGGCCGTTGGGCAGGCCGAGCGCCGAGACCCCCAGCCGGCGCACCACTCCCAGATTCACCACCCGGTCGATCGTAACGGCGGGTCAGCGGTTCCTTCCCGCCGAGAGGCCCCCGCCCGCTGCGGCGCCCCACTACGATCACCACGTATCGGGACTGGTGCGACATGTCGCACATTTGCCATGCATCGGTCATTTCGCAGGTCCGGCCGGTCCGCCGGACGTCCGTCCAGCAGAGGGAGAGAACTCGCGCCATGCCTGACTCACTGGAGTGGGGCTCGGTCATCGCCGCCGCAGTGATCATGGCGGTCGCCGCCGTGGTCGCCGTCGTCCTGCGCATCCTGTCGGGACGGCTGGCCCGGCGGGCCGGGGACACCCGGTGGGCCTGGGACGACCTCGTCGCCCGGCTGCTGCACGACCTCGCGCTGCCCCTGTCGCTGCTGGGCGGCGCCTGGCTGGCGGCCAACGCGCTGCACCTCACGCCGCGCACCCTGGACATCACCGGCCGGGTGCTGGCCGCGATCACCGTGCTGGTCGTCGCGCTGGCCCTGGCGCGGATGGGCGCGGGCATCGTCGCCTCGATCGCCCTCGGCAAGCAGGACACCCCCGCCAACGTGACGATCTTCGCCAACATCACCCGGGTGGTGGTGCTCGGCGTCGGCACGCTGGTGATGCTGCAGACCCTGGGCGTGTCGATCACCCCGGTGCTGGGCGCCCTGGGCGTCGGCGGCCTGGCCGTGGCGCTGGCGCTGCAGGACACCCTGGCCAACCTGTTCGCGGGCGTGCACGTGCTGGCGTCCAAGACCATCGAGCCGGGCGACTACATCAGGCTCAGCACCGGCCAGGAGGGCTACGTCGTCGACATCAACTGGCGCAACACCTCGATCCGCACCCTGTCGGACAACATCGAGGTCATCCCCAACCAGCGGTTCTCCGACACGATCCTGACCAACTACCACCGGCCCGCCCAGGACATGAGCCTGATCATCGGGTGCAGCGTCGCCTACGGCAGCGACCTGGAGCACGTGGAGAAGGTCGTCGTGGAGGTCGGCCAGGAGGTCATGGCCGAGGTGCAGGGCGGGGTCGAGGACGCCGAGACGCTGGTGCGCTTCCACACCTTCGGCGACTCGCGCATCGGCTTCAACGTGATCCTGCGCATCTCCGAGTTCGGCGAGCAGTTCCGCATCAAGCACGAGTTCGTCAAGCGCCTGCACCGCCGCTTCCGCGCCGAGGGCATCGAGATCCCCTTCCCCATGCGCCGCGTCCTGGTGGACAGCGACCACCCCGCCGACCTGCTCACCGCCCCTCCCGGACGGTCGTGACGCCCCGGCGGGACGGGCCGCGCGCCCGCTCCCGCACGGGCCCGGACCCGAGGCCGCGGCCGGGGCGCCCCGAGGCGCTCCGGGCAGGGCCGCGCGCCCGCCGGTCAGGTGGCGGTCGCCTCCTCGAACCAGGCGAGGTAGTGGGTCAGGTCGAACATCCGCGCGGTCTCGATCGCCGACGGGCGCCCGGCGCGCGGGTCGGCGCCCGCGTCCAGCAGCGCCCGCACCACCTCGGCCTCCTGCTTGAACACCGCCCCCGCCAGCGGGCGCTGGCCGCGGTCGTTGGCGCGCTCGGGGTCGGCGCCGCGGGCCACCAGGGCGCGGACGGTGTCGGCGTGGCCGTGGTAGGCGGCCAGCATCAGCAGCGTGTCGCCCTTGTCGTTGGTCAGGTTCACCGGCACGCCCGCGTCGACGTAGGGGATCAGCTCGTCGGTCCGCCCCGTGCGCGCCAGGTCGAACAGCCTGGTCGCGAACTCCCGCAGTTCCGGGTCGGCCTCGCTCATGATCCGCACACCCCCTCCCCGCCACCGGCCGTCCCCCGCGTGGTCGGCGAGCAGGCTGCCCAGGGTGTCGCGCCCGTAGTGCAGGTGCTTCTCCAGCGACACCAGGGCGCCCTGGCGGGCCGCCGTCCCGAACCGCACCCCGTCGGCCAGGGCCCGCATGAGCAGCATCCCGCGGCCGTGCTCGGACAGCGGGCCGGGCGCCTCGCCGGGGCCCGCGCCGTTGCCCGGGCCGGCGCCGTAGCCGGGGCCCGAGTCGATCACCTTGATCACGCAGCGCTCGTCCAGGATGCCCACCCGCACGGTGTACTCCCCGCCCCGGCCGGCGTGCCGGATCGCGTTGGTGCACGCCTCGGTGAGCATCAGCTCGATGTCGCCGCGGATCGCCGCGTCCACCCCCAGCGCGCACGGGGACGAGTCGAGCAGGCGCCGCGCCGCGGGAACGCTCGCGGCGTCCCGCGGCAGGCGAAGATCAAGACTGATCTCCATGTCGGCTCTCCCTGTCGGCCCTGCACGTCGGCCCTGCACGTCGGCTCTGCGCGTCGGTCGTGCAGTCCGGCTGCGTCCGGCGGCTGGTCTCCTCGCAGGCTCCCTGCCCGGGACAGCCGCCCCGAATCATGGCTTGTGCGGCGAATGTCCAGGTGGACGGGCGGTCAGTCCGGCCAGGCGCCCTTGGCGGCGATGTGCAGCACCAGGGCGGCGATGTTCCAGGCGTCGTCGGCCCCGCTGTGGTGGCGGCCCTCCAGGGGGAGGCCCGCGTGCCGCAGCGCCCCGGCCATGCCGAGCCGGCGCGGCAGGCCGTGCGCCGCCGAGTAGGCCGCCTTGGCGTTGGTGTGGCGGCGGCCGAACGGGTAGCGCACCCCGGCGGCGGCGCACTGGCGCTCGAACTGCTTGCGGTCGTAGTCGCCCCAGCTCGCCCAGGCCCGCGAACGCGCGTGGTGCTCGCGTTCGAGCAGCGCGCACGCCGCGGCGAACGGGACCCCGCCGTCCACCTCCTCCTGGGGCAGCCCGGTCAGCTCGGTGCAGAACGCGCTGACGGTCGAGCGCGCGGGCCGCACCAGCACGCGGTGCCGCTCGACCCGCTCGCGGGTCCGCAGGTCCACCACGCACAGCCCGATCTCGATGATCTCGCTGACCTGCCCGGCGGGGGGCCGCCCCTGCCAGCAGGTGGCCTCCACGTCGACGACGTTGAGAAGGCGGTCATGGGGTTCCATGGCCCGGCACGCTAGCGCCCCCGCCCGGCCACCGGCGATCGCATTTCCCGCGGCCGCCCGGCGCCCGGGCCGCCGGCGCCGCAGGGGGCGCTCAGCCGCGGCCGGACGCGGTGTCGAGGGCGGCGGTGAGGCGGTCCAGCGAGCGGTGCAGCGCGACCAGCTCCCGCTCGTCCAGGCCGGTCGCCTCCATGATGCGCAGGGGCACCGCCGCGGCCCGCCGCCGCAGCTCCCGCCCGGGGCCGGTCAGCGACACCGTCACCTGGCGCTCGTCGCGGGAGCTGCGCTCGCGCCGCACCAGGCCCGCCGACTCCAGCCGCTTGAGCAGGGGGGAGAGCGTGCCGGAGTCCAGCCGCAGCGCCAGCCCCAGCTCCTTGACGGTCAGCGCGCCGTGCTCCCACAGCGCCAGCATCGCCAGGTACTGCGGGTAGGTCAGGCCGAGCTCGCGCAGCAGCGGCCGGTACACCGCGTCGAAGGCGCGCGAGGCCGCGTGCACGGCGAAGCACACCTGGCGGTCGAGCCGCATGACCTCCTCGGCGAGGGCCTCCGCGGGGGCCTCGGCGGGCAGGTCGCGCGGCGTTGCACTGTCCATGCGTTCCATCCTAGGGTTCGATTGCGTACAATCGAATTGCGTCAAGCCAAAGGAGGAGCCATGGAGGCCCAGTACACCGCCGTCGCCACCGCCAACGGGCGGGACGGCCGCGCCGTCAGCTCCGACGGCCGGCTCGACCTGCCCCTCGCCCTGCCGGTCGAGATGGGCGGCACCGGCCGGGGCACCAACCCCGAGCAGCTGTTCGCCGCCGGATACGCCGCCTGCTTCGCCAGCGCGCTCGGCGCCGTGGCCCGCGGCACCGGCCAGGACGTGCGCGATGTCTCCGTCACCGCCGAGGTCGGCATCGGCGGCGACGTGCGGTCCGGCTTCGGCCTGAGCGTCGTGCTGCGCGTGGAGCTGCCCGACGAGCTGCAGGGCGAGGCGGGGCGCGCGCTGGTCGACAAGGCCCACCAGGTCTGCCCGTACTCCAACGCCACCCGCGGCAACATCCCCGTGGAACTGGTCCTCGAATGAGCGAAGAGGCGTCCCCGTCGGGTAACGCCTCTCCAGCTTCTGCGCCAGGCAGATGTCCCTGGTCCGCGGGTCATGCGCCGCCGGCCGCCTGGTCCGCGCGGACCACCCTCCGCACGGCCCCGGCCGCCGGACCGGTGCGCGCGCTCAGCTCGCTGATGCGCCGCCGGTGGCGGCGCCGCTCCGGGCGGGGCAGCACCGTGTTCAGCTCGCCCGCCGCCGCCAGCGCCACCGCCGCCGCGTCGTAGCTGTTGACGTGCGCGACGGGCCTGCCCTGCAGGGCCGAGGACGCCCCGCCCCACAGCGTCTTGACCACCCGCGGATCCTTGACCTCCACCTGGCGGGCGGTGAACAGCCCCAGCATCCGGCGCTCGCGCACCCGGATCCAGCCGCCCGCGGCCAGCTCGTCGCGCACCCTGCGCACCATCGCGCGGCTGTCCTTGCGCACCCAGTAGTGCCACGACCGGGGCCGCGACGCCGAGATCTGCGCCACCAGGCCGTACGGGTCGTCGCCCGGGGTGCCGGGACGGGGGCCCTGGCGCTCCTCGACGAGCCGCCCGTCCAGGTACAGCTCGGCCAGGGCCGCGCCGCGCAGCACGTAGCCGAGCCGGCCGCCGGTGTAGGGCATGCGCCTGCGCTTGAGGTCGTAGGCCAGCAGGTACATCCTGGCCGGCAGCGATTCGGGAACCCTCACCATCGCCTAACCCCCGCCCTGGTTCTCGTCCTGGTCCTCGTCCTTCGGTGCGGTCTCGTTCTTGCGGGGCCGGCCCGGCCGCCGCATCCGCGCGGCCCCGCGGGGCATGCGCCCCGCGTCGGCCAGCGCCTTGCGCAGCAGGAACTCGATCTGGGCGTTGGTGCTGCGCAGCTCGTCGGCCGCCCAGCGGGCCAGTGCGTCGTGCACGGCCGGGTCCAGCCGCAAGAGGATCTTCTTCCGTTCCGTCACTGGTAGAGCGAACCGGTGTTGACGACCGGCTGCGCGTCGCGGTCGGCGCACAGGACGACCAGCAGGTTGCTGACCATGGCGGCCTTGCGCTCCTCGTCGAGCTCCACCACGTTCTCCTCGTCCAGCCGGTCGAGCGCCTGCTGGACCATGCCGACCGCGCCCTCGACGATGCGCTGCCGCGCCGCCACCACCGCGCCCGCCTGCTGGCGCCGCAGCATGGCCTGCGCGATCTCCGGCGCGTACGCCAGCCCGGTGATCCGCGCCTCGACGATCCGCACCCCGGCCGCGGCGACCCGCAGCGTCAGCTCCTCCTGCAGCTTGGCGGTGATCTCGTCGGCGTTGTCGCGCAGCGACAGCCGGTCGTGCGCGTCGTAGGGGAAGCTGCCCGCGATGTGCCGCAGCCCGGCCTCGGTCTGGAACGCCACGAACTCCACGAAGTCGTCCACCGCGAACACCGCGCGGGCGGTGTCCTCGACCTGCCACACCACCACCGCGGAGATCTCGATCGGGTTGCCGTCCAGGTCGTTGACCTTCGCCCGGTCCGTCTCGTGGTTGCGGATGCGCGTCGACACCCGCTTGCGCTCGCTGATCGGGTTCACCCAGCGCAGCCCGTCGGTGCGGACCGTCCCGGCGTAGCGCCCGAGCACCTGCAGCACCCGCGCCTCGTTCGGCTCCACCGCGGTCAGCCCCGCCGCCGCCACCAGGGCGGCCAGCACCAGCACGGCCCCGACCGCGATCCCGATCCCGAGCGCCGCGCCTCCCTGCAGGATTCCGAGCCCGGCCGCCGCCGCGCCCAGCAGCACCAGTACCACCGCCAGCCCCAGCATGGGCCACCCGCCGAGGTTGCGGGCCTCCCGCTCGGCGACGTCCACCTTGGGCAGCTCCACCAGACCGGCGGCACCCCCGTCGACCTTCATCATCCAGCTCCTCTCGGTATGGCACGAGGCTAGCAAACTGATATCACTTTTTGCAAAGCCGTCCGCTGCGGGCGGCCGGGGCGCCGCGTGTCCGCGCAGGGGGGGTGGGCGCCGACCGCGCCGGTCCCGTCCTCGGGCGGCTTGCCGGGGGTGCGGCGCCCGCGCGACGGGTCCGGGGAACGACGGCCGGATGGGGTGCGCGAGTCGTATGCGAAAGGTGCCGACGGTCTCTTCGGCTGCCGCCGGCGACTTTGTCATGCGTTCTTGCGGGGCAACTTTCGCCCCCGCCGCAGGGCGGTGCCCGCAACGGCGGGCCCGGCATGGGAAATTTCCGCGATTCCCGGGGATGACGGGGCCGCCGCGACGATTCGACAGCCGCATTGACAGACTGTGGCGGGTTCTGGTGTGAGCATGAAATCGCGCTGCCCTCCGAGAGGTCGCCACAGATCTCCCGACCCCGAGGTATCCGATGCTTCTGTCGACACCACCGACCGCCCTGTACTGGCGCCGGTCTTTTCCCGGTGACGCCGAACAGGCCCGCGCCGCCCGGCGGTTCACCTCCTGCCTGCTGGCCGGATTCCCCGCCCTCGACGAGGTGCTGCTGACCGTGGACGAACTCGTCGTCAACGCGCTGCGGCACACCAAGTCGGGGCAGGGGAACGGCCTGTTCACCCTTGAGGTCCTCGGCCGCAGCAGCGGCGTGGCCGTGGCCGTCACCGACCAGGGCGGCCCCGGGGAACCCGCCGTCCGGGACGTCGACGAGCTCGCCGAGAGCGGGCGCGGCCTGCGGACCGTCTCCCACCTGGCGACGAGCTGGGGCTGGTACGGCGACGAGTCCGGCCGCACGGTCACCGCCATGTTCGCGGGGGAGTGGCTGCAATGATCTGCGATAGTCTCCGGCCTCCCGGCCCGGGTCGCGCCGGGAGGCCGGAGGGATTGCCGGCCCCGTGCGGGCGCGGACTCACCCCCGAACGCATTTCGTCGACTTCCCCGGCGGGCGCCCCAGGCGAGCATGTGAGAATGTGACCCGCCGGGCCGCGAGAGGCGTTGTCGACGCGGTTCGGGGCGCGCCGTCGCCCTCCGGGCGGCGGGAATACGAGCGGATTGTTCGAGGTCAGGAGAAGGTGCGCGCCGGGGTCGGCCTCACTCGCCGCTCACAGAGGGATGAGGATTTCGCGTCGCCTCCGTCGGCGCGCTCCATTCGGCCGCGCGAGCAGCGGGCGGCCCCTGCCCGAGCGGAGCCGTCCGAGCAGGGCCGTCCGGGCGGGGGGCCGCGTCCGCCGCCTCAGGTGGCCGCCGGGGCGGGCACGTCGCCGTCCACCTCGCCGTCCGCCTCGTCGTCCGCTGCGCCGTCCACCTCGCCGTGCGCGTCGCCCGGGATGACCTTGGGCACGGACCGCAGGGTGAAGACCGCGGTCACCGCGACGCACGCCATCACCGCGGCACTGGCCAGCATGGCGGCGTGCATGCCGTCGACGTAGGCGGTCCGTGCGGCGTCCAGCAGCCGGGCGGCCAGGTCCTGCGGCAGGGCGGCGGCCGCTCCCGCCGCGGAGGCCAGCGACTCGCGGGCGGCGTGCTCGGCGCCCGCGGGCAGGCCGGACGGCGTCTCCAGGGCGCGCCGGTAGACGGCGGTCACCACGCTGCCCAGGACCGCCATGCCCAGCGCCCCGCCGAGTTCGGCGGCCGTCTCGGAGATCGCCGACGCCGTGCCCGCGCGCCGCCGGGGCACCGAGGCCAGCACCGTGTCGCCGGTGACGGTCAGCGCCAGGCCCATGCCCAGGCCGCCCAGCACCATCGGGACCACCAGCAGCGGATACGACGGGTCGGTGCCGAACCCGGTGAACGCGGCGTACGACACGGCGGCGACCGCCATGCCGACCGCCACGGTCCGGGCCCGGCCGACGGCGGAGATCAGCGGCGCGGCCAGCGCGGCCGCGGCCGCCGCGGCGCGCACCGCGCCGGGCAGCCCGGCCAGGCCCGCCCGCCGCGGCGACCAGCCCAGCACCAGCTGGAAGTACAGCGAGAAGAGCAGCGACTGGGCGACCATGCCGAACATCGCGAACAGGTTGATCGTCACCGAGCCGGTGAAGGCGGCCCGGCGGAACAGCCGCACGTCGATCAGCGGGTGCGCCAGCCGGGTCTGCCGCCACAGGAACAGCGCCAGCCCGGCGGCGCCGACCGCGACGCCCCAGCGCACCTGCGCGGCGTCCAGGCCGTGCGCCGCCGCCTCCTTGACCGCGTACACCACGCCGAGGACGCCGGCGGCCGACAGCGGCACGCTCGGCACGTCCACCCGGCCGTGCCCGGGCCCGTGCGAACCGGGCAGCAGCACGGCCCCGGCCGCCAGGATCACCGCCATGATCGGCACGTTGATCAGGAAGACCGCGCCCCACCAGAAGTGCTCCAGCACGCCCCCGCCGAGCACCGGGCCGAGCCCGACCGCCAGCGCCCCGGACCCGAAGAACGCCCCGAGCGCCGTGGTGCGCTCCTTGGGATCGGTGAACACGCGGCGGATCAGCGCCAGCGCGGACGGCATCAGCGTGGCCCCGGCCGCGCCGAGCAGGGCGCGCGCCGCGATCAGCAGCTCGGCGCTCGGGGCGTAGGCGGTCAGCGCGGACGCGGCGGCGAACACGGCCACGCCGATGAGCAGCAGGTTGCGGTGCCCGACGCGGTCGCCGACGGCGCCCATCGTGATCAGCAGCCCGGCCAGCGCGAAGCCGTAGCTGTCGGCGATCCACAGGATCTGCGTGGCCGACGGGTCCAGGTCGGCGCTGATATGGGGGACGGCCAGGTTCAGCGCCGTCAGATCGATGCCGGGCACCAGGATGAGCAGGCATCCGATGACGAACGTGCCCCATTTGCGGTGGGACGGTACGGCTTGCGGATTCATGCCGGGCAGCGTCGGGTCCGCCGCTGACCGCCGGCGCACCGTCCGCTGACCGGGGGCGGTGCGCGGCCCGGCGGCGGTCGTCGGGACGGCCCGGTGGCGGGCCGTCAGGAGCCGTCGCCTGCCCGGGCGTGGGCGGCGGCGCGGACCTCCTCCGGATCCAGGGCGGCACCCCGGCCGTGGGCGGAGGCGAAGGCGGCGTCGCCGAGCAGCGTGCGCACCTGCGCGGTGACCCGGGCGGCGTCGGGCGAGCCGTGGGGCTGCCCGCCCCGCAGCGCCGTCGCGGCGCCCAGCAGGAAGGCGGCGCGCTCGGCGTCGCCCTCCCGCAGCGCGACGCCCGCCAGCCCCACGACGGCCTCCGCGCGGTGCAGGAGGACGGGGTGGTCGAACGACATCTCCAGCCCCCGCCGGTGCAGCCGCCGCGCGGCGTCCAGCTCGGCCTCGCCGGCGGCCACCCAGCCCAGCCCGACGTGCGCCGCCGCCCGCGCGGCCCGCGCGAGGAACCGCTCGCTGCCGAAGCCGTGCATCGCCGCCTCGTACCGCCGCCGGGCCTCGGCCAGGTCGCCGCGCAGCCGCGCCACGTCGCCGAGCCGGCCGTACCCGGTGGCGATCTTGTCGGGGGCGCCCGCCCGGCGGGCCAGCCCGACGGCCGCGGCGAAGTCGGCCCGGGCGGCGGCCAGGTCCCCGTCCTGCAGGGACACCAGGCCCCGGCTGCACAGCAGATCGGCGGTGTCCTCCATGGCGCCGAGCGGTTCGAGCATGGTGAGGGCCTCGTCCAGCAGCCGCCGGGCGCGGTCGCGGTCGCCCCGCTCCGCGGTCAGCTGGGCCAGCTGGTCCAGGGTGTTGGCGATGCCCCACCGGTCGCCCACCGCCCGGAACCCCGCCAGTGCGGCCTCGCACTCGGCCTCGGCCGCCGACGGCCGCGAGCGGAACTGCTGGATGAACGCCTCGCTCATGTGCAGCAGCGCCGTCGTCCACGGGGTCGAGCCGATCAGCCTGCGGTCCGCCACGGGGTCGTCGTCCATCGGGCCGGTGGTCAGCCCCCACAGCACCAGCGTGGCCGGATACCGCAGCTCGCGGTCCAGCCGCCGCAGCGCGGCCGACGCCGCCTCCATCAGCGGGCGCGCGCCCCCGCCGGTCAGCTCCGCCCCGCCGGTCACCGCGTTGGCGACGCAGGCGACGAACTCCTCCTCCAGGCCGTCCGGCGGCTCCCGGCCGATCACGCGCAGCAGCTCGGCGGCCAGCGCGGCGCCCTCGACGCGGCCGCGCAGCCACCAGTACCACGACAGCGCCGCGACCAGCCGCAGCGCCAGCGGCGGGTCGGCGTGCACGCAGTGCCGCAGCGCCGCGTGCAGGTTGCCGTGCTCGGCGGCCAGCCGCTCCAGCCACTCCAGCTGCCGCGGGCCGCGCAGGTGCGGGTCGGCGGTCAGCGCCAGCTCCAGGAAGTACTCGGCGTGGGCGCGGCGCACCCGGTCGTGCTCGCCCGCCTCCTCCAGCCGTTCGGCGCAGAACGCCCGGACGGTGTCGAGCATGCGGTAGCGGACGCCCGCCGGGGCCGGCTCGGGCTGCAGCAGCGACTTGTCGGCCAGGCCGATCAGCAGCTCGTCGGCGTCGGGTTCGGGCAGGCCGCACACCCGGGCCGCCGCCGCGGGCGAGAACCCGCCGGCGAACACGGTCACGCGGCGGGCCAGCCGCCGCTCCTCCTCGCCGAGCAGGTCCCAGCTCCACCCGACGACGGCGCGCAGCGTCTGGTGCCGGGGCGCGGCGGTACGGCTGCCGTGCGACAGCAGCCGGAACCGGTCGTCCAGCCGCGCGGCCACCTCGTCCAGCGGAAGGGAGCGCAGCCGCGCCGCGGCCAGCTCGATCGCCAGCGGCAGCCCGTCCAGCGCGGCGCAGATCCGCAGCACCGCCGGGAGCGTGCCGTCGTCGACCGCGAACCCGGGCCGCACGGCGGCGGCGCGGTCGGCGAACAGCCGGACCGCCGGGTACCGCAGCGCCCGCCCGGCGGGCAGCTCGGCGGACGGCACCGGCAGCGGCGGCACCGGCCGCACCGACTCGCCGGTGACGCCCAGCGCCTCCCGGCTGGTGGCCAGGACCCGCAGGTCCGGGCAGGCGGTCAGCAGCCGGTGCGCGATCCGCGCCGCGTCCTCGACGACGTGCTCGCAGTTGTCCAGGACGAGCAGCATGCGGCGGCCGGTCAGCGCGGTGACCAGCCGCCCCACCGGGTCGGGCGGCCCGCCCGGCGCCTCCGGCCGCACCGGGCTCTCCCGCAGGCCGAGCGCGCCCAGCAGCGCGTTCGGCACCTCCGCCCCGGCGCCGAGCGGGGCCAGGTCGACGAAGCACACCGGGCCCCGGTCGCGCGCCGCCGCCTCCACCGCCAGCCGCGTCTTGCCCGCGCCGCCCGGCCCGAGCAGCGTCACCAGCCGCGCCTCGGCGAGCAGCTCGCCCACCTGCCGCAGCTCCTCCTCGCGCCCCACGAAGCTGGTCAGCTGCGCGGGCAGCGAGGCGGGGGCGGGGGGAGCGGGCCGCGGCCGGTCCAGGTCGCCGCGCAGCATCGACAGGTGCAGGCCCGACAGTTCGGCGGACGGGTCGACCCCCAACTCGTCGGCGATGATCCGCCGCCCGTCCTCGTAGACGGTGAGCGCCTCGGCCTGCCGTCCGGCGCCGTACAGGGCGCGCATCAGCAGGCCCCGGGCGCGTTCGCGCAGGGGGTGGGCGTCCACCACCTCCTTGAGGGCGGGCAGCAGCGACGCGTTCTCGCCCAGGGCGAGCGCGGCTTCGGCGTGGTCCTCGATGGCGGCGATCCGCAGCTCCTCCAGGCGTGCGGCCTGGCCGCCCTGCAACGGCACGCCCGCCAGGGCGGGGCCCCGCCACAGGCTCAGGGCCTCGTGCAGCGACGCCGTGGCGCGGGCGTGGTCGCCGGCGGCCAGGGCGTCGCGTCCCTCACGGGCCAGGCGTTCGAAGCGGTGGGCGTCCACGCTGTCCGGCGGGACGGCAAGGCGGTAGCCCGTAGCGGTGCCCTCGACGAGCCTGGCGTCCCCCAAAGCCCGGCGCAGGCGCGACACCTGGGACTGCAGCGCGTTCGCCGCCCCGGCCGGGGGCTCCTCCCCGTACAGGCCGTCGATGAGCCGTTCGGAGGGGACGACGCGGCCCGCGTCCAGCGCCAGCAGGGCCAGCAGCGTGCGCACCCGCGGGCCCCCGACGGCCACGGCGCGTCCGTCGTCCAGACGCGCCTCCACCGTCCCCAGAACGCCGAACCGCATGGCGATGATTCTTCCGTATGCAACGGTTCGCCGTGCCTGCGTCACCGACCGTGGCGCACGGGGCCGCGCCCCCCGGGGGGTCATCGGCGCAGGCCGCCCCCCGCCTCCTCTTCGCCGTCGCCCATCTCCAGTTCGGCGTCGAGGTACTCGTCTTCGGGCCACAGGTGGTCGGCCAGCCAGGCCAGGTACTCCTCGTCGGCGGGGTCGAGGACGGCCGTCATCGACTCGGGGTGCCCGCCCGGCCCGTCGGGCCCGCCCGGGCGGCCCGGCGCGCCCAGGCGGTCGCCAGAAAGGGCAGGGCGCACCCACCGGCCCACCAGCAGCAGGCAGGCCAGGGAGACCAGGACGAGGACCACGAACACGCCGCGCCGCCCTTCCGCGAAGAACCTTGCGTAAGGAGCAAAACAACTGAACGCTACAAGACCGAATCCGGCGGCGGGGAGAGCGACATGCCGTGGCGGCGGGGCGCCGGGTCGGCCCGGCGACGCGTGGAAGTCTACGCCCGGGACGCGTTCGTGCAGCTCAACGCGCCGTCGAGGCGCGGGCGCGCCGGGTGCGAACAAACGTGCGGGCCTTCGGCCGTAGGTCGGCCGAAGGCCCGCACAACAGAGGAGGAACGTCCCGCGACGGAAGTGGAGTGATGTGAGGGAGGCGCGGTACGTGCTCCTCGGGGGTCTGGTCGGTGAACCGTGCGCCGCCTCGGCCGGGCGGCGGGGCGCTCACCTCAGGAGGCCGTCGCTGTCGCAGCGGTGCGGCGCAGCCGCGGCATGGGACGGTGCGGCGCGATCACGCGGCCGTCGGGCAGCAGCTCGCCGGTGTCTTCGAAGAGGACGATGCCGTTGCACAGGAGGCTCCAGCCCTGCTCGGGGTGGCTGGCCACGATGCGGGCCGCGTCGTGGTCGGCGCTGTCCGGCCCTGGACAGGGCGGCTGGTGGACACAGGCCGAGAGTCGCTGAGCGGTCACGGGATACCTCCACGGATGTCCTGAGATTTAGGACATACGTCGAGTTTGCAGAGCATCGACCGAAACTCGCAAGCGGCTGGCGGATTCTTTACCTTCCTGGCGTTTAGCGGTCGCCTCAGGTGAGCAGACCGCCCGCCTCGCCGCCCCCGGCCTCGTCGCCGCCCGCCACGTCCAGGCCCACCACCGAGCGGCAGCCGGTGCAGATCCACTCGCCGATCACCGCCTCCGACCCGGCGCCCTGGGCCCGGTACGGGCGCGCGACCCGGCGGCGGCGCATGCCGTGGCCGCAGGAGGGGTGCAGCAGCCTGCCGCAGTGCGGGCACGGCCACACGTCCTCGCGGCGCAGGCGGCACTGCGGGCACAGCGGGGACTCGTACGGCTCGGGCAGCTCGCCGGCGTCGAGCTCGGCGCGCCACCGCTGCTCCAGGTCGAGGTACTCGTCGCCGGGCCACAGGTGGTCGGCCAGCCACGCCAGGTACTCCTCGCTGTCCTGGTTGAGGACGGCGGTGAGGGACTCGGGATGGTCGGCCGAGCCGTCGGCGTCGGGGGCGCCGGAGGGCCCGGCCGGGTCGGCGGACAGGCGGGGCGAGCGCCCGGTCGCGAGCCACGCGGCGGCCAGCAGCGTCAGCAGGCCGAGGAGCGCGGCCGCGGCCAGGCCTGTCGCCGTGGGCATCGCGATCTCCTTTCGCGATCTTGTGGTGGGAAACCAAGATCAGGAAAGCGGTTAACAAAGCGCTGCGAACGCTACAAGAAAGGCAGTTATCGGAAAAGTCGATCAGAAAAGAATCTTCGTCGGGATCGGGCGGCGGGCGCCGCCCGGCGCCCCGGTCCCCGTCCCCCGCGACCGCGGCGGTCTGCGGATCCGCGGCACCCGGCTCCCGCGGCCGGCCGCCGGGCGGCGTGACGCATCTCTCGCCGCGGCCCCGGCCGGACGGGCGGGGGCGGCGGCGCGGCGGCGCGCCGTCCTCAAGTTCGTTTTCGCCCCGGACTGCTGTGATCGTCGCGTGCCGTCCGGCCGGAGCGGCCGGACACCCGCCGAGCGGAGAGCGAGGGGACGGCGAGCATGAGTCTCAGCGGACGTACCAGGATCGTGATCGCGGCGGCCGGGCTGGCGGGGGCCGGAACGCTCGCCGCCGGAAGCGCGGCGCCGGCCGACGGCGGTCCGCAACCGGTCCGCACCGAGCTGCGGATCCTGCGCGCGGCGGGCGCGGCGCATCTGCGGCTGCGCACCGACGGCGACTGGGTCCGCGACCTCGTCCGGCACGTGCCGGCCCAGCGCAGGTCGGCCGCGGCCGCCGCGCCGCCGCCCGAGGGGCGGGCGTCCGAGGCGCCGCCCGCCCCGGGAGGGGGCGCGCGGGGCGCATCGTGCTGCTGTCCGACGGCACCGACACCGCCGGGCGCAGCCCGAGGGACGCCGCGCGGCGCGCCGTGGGCGCACGGGACCCCGGTGTCCACCATCGCCTACGGCACTCCCGAGGGCGTGATGTACCAGGACGGCACGGCCGTCCCGGTGCCGGTGGACGGGCCCGCGCTGGAACGCCTCGCGCAGGAGGCCGGCGGCCGCTACTACGAGGCGGCCTCCGGCGGCGAGCTGCGCCGCGTCTGCGAGGACATCGGCAGCAGCATCGGCTACCGCGTCGAGCGGCGCGAGATCTGGGGGTGGTTCGTCGCCGCCGGGCTGCTGCTGTCGGTCGCCGTGTCCGCCGGGTCGCTGCTGTGGTTCTCCCGTGTGCCGTGACCCCGCCCCGAGTCCACCCCGAGCCCGTCCTGAGCCAAGGAAGGAGCCCTGATGAGTCACCAAGCGCACGGGGACGCCCGGTTCGGGCTGGGCGAGCCGCGCGGCCCCGACTTCCCGCCCGCCCCGCCCGTCTCCGCATGGCCCGGCGGCGACCCGCTCCGCGTCCCGGCACCGCCCGTCCCGGGGCCGGAGCACCACGACCCCGGCGCGACCGGCGGAAGCGGCCCGAACCGGCGGGCCGCGCCGTCGTCGTCGCGGTCGTGGCGGGCCTGCTGGCCAAGTCGGATCGTAGCCATGTCGTTCTGTGAG
>NZ_BAABDO010000099.1:0-24869 GCF_039539665.1 Actinomadura keratinilytica | reverse complement strand
CGCCGCGAGGCCCGCGAGCGCGTCCGGCCGCTGGCCGAGGAGCTGCTGGCCGCCGTTCGGCCGTTCCGGCGGCACGACCGGCCGGTGCGGATCGCGCTGTCGGGCGGCCGCGACAGCCGCCTGATCGCCGCCGCCTGCCACGCCGCCGGGGTGCCCTTCTACGGCGCCGCCCACGGCCTGGCCGACAGCCCCGACGTGGTGCTGGCGCAGCGGGTCGCCGCCGCGCTGGGCGCCGAATGCGAGGTGACGGTCGACAGGCAGCGGTCCGGCGCGGTCGTCGTGCGGCACCCGCTGCGCCGCGCCCACGCGCTCGTACGCATGTGCGAGGGCATGAACTCCGCCTACGAGGGCGTCAACGGGTGGGCGCCCTTCGACCCCGAGCCGCGCACCTCCGGCTCGGGCGGGGAGCGGCTGCGCGGCGGCTTCCTCACCGACCAGCGCGACCTGAGCCCCGAGGGCGTCCGCGCCCGGCTCAAGACGATCTTCCTGGCGCAGGAGGAGTTCCTCAGCGCCGACGCCAACGCCTACGCCCGCCGCTACTACGACGAGTGGTGCGACCGTTACCAGCGTGACGGCCTGGACGTGCTCGACAAGCTGCACATGTTCTACAAGACCGGGCGCTGGCTGGCGGGCTCGCACACCGCGACGCTGATGAACTGGGCCTACTACCACCCGTTCCTGGACGACCGGGTGGTGCGGGCGGCGCTGGCGCTGCCGGTGGAGTGGCGGCTGAGCGAGGAGCCGGTGGCGCTGGTGATGGAGGCGTTCGCCCCGCAGCTGCGGGACGTGCCGTTCGAGGGCAGGCGCTGGCGGTTCGAACGCGGCCGGCCGCGGTCGCTGCGCGAGTGGCCCGCCTGGCGGCGCCGCGCCACCCCGCCCGGCACGGGCGCCGCCGGGTTCAACTGGCGCAAGTCCTACGGGCCGGAACTGGCCGACATCTTCCGCGAGCGCATCCTGGACGGGCCGCCGGAGCTGTTCTCGATCCTGGACCGCGCCGCGGTCGAACGGCGCCTGGCCGAGGTGCCGCCGCGCCGCCCGGGGCAGAGCTGGAACCTGCTCACCCTGGCGGTGCTGCTGTCCGGCGCCTGGCGCGAGCCCGAACCGGCCGACCTGCCCGATGTCGAGGTCCCCATCCGGACCTGACCCGCCCCGCACCCCGGCCGCGCCCTCCCTACCGTCCGGTAGCACTTTGCGCATGTCACCGCGCCCGTGCCGGCGGGCGCGTCACCCGGGCGGGGGAGGCGCGGCCACCTTTGTTTCACGCCCGCCGGTGTCGGGCCGCGGCCCCCCCATTCGATAGGGTCGGCAGGTGGGGGAGAGCACCCCGGACCCAGGAAGATCAGCGGCCCGGACCGACGCCCGGGCGCGTCCACGAGGTACGAGGAGAGCGGTTCCGTGACCATCCGAGTAGGCATCAACGGGTTCGGCCGGATCGGCCGCAACTTCTTCCGCGCCGTGCTGGCGAGCGGGGCCGACATCGAGGTCGTGGCGGTGAACGACCTGACCGACAACGCCACCCTCGCCCACCTGCTGAAGTACGACAGCATCCTCGGCCGGCTCGGCGAGGAGGTGAAGGCCACCGCGGACGAGATCGCCGTCGGCGGCCGCACCATCAAGGCGTTCGCCGAGCGCGACCCGAACAACCTCAAGTGGGGCGACCTCGGCGCCGACGTGGTGGTCGAGTCCACCGGCCTGTTCACCGACGCCACCAAGGCCAAGGTGCACGCCGACAACGGCGCCAAGAAGGTCATCATCTCGGCGCCCGCCAAGAACGAGGACGTCACCATCGTGATGGGCGTCAACGACGGCGACTACGACCCCGCCAACCACACCATCATCTCCAACGCGTCCTGCACCACCAACTGCCTGGCGCCGATGGCCAAGGTCCTGCACGACACCTTCGGCATCGAGCGCGGCCTGATGACCACCATCCACGCCTACACGCAGGACCAGAACCTGCAGGACGGCCCGCACAAGGACCTGCGCCGCGCCCGCGCCGCCGCGCTCAACATCGTCCCGACCTCCACCGGCGCCGCCAAGGCCATCGGCCTGGTGCTGCCGGAGCTGAAGGGCAAGCTGGACGGATACGCGCTGCGCGTGCCGATCCCCACCGGCTCGGCCACCGACCTGACCGTCAAGCTGGCCCGCGAGGCCACGGTCGAGGAGGTCAACGCGGCGCTCAAGGCCGCCGCCGAGGGCCCGCTGCGCGGCGTGCTGACCTACACCGAGGACCCGATCGTGTCCGCCGACATCGTCACCGACCCCGCGTCCTGCATCTTCGACGCCGGGCTGACCAAGGCGATCGACGACCAGATCAAGGTCGTCGGCTGGTACGACAACGAGTGGGGCTACTCCAACCGGCTGGTCGACCTGGTCAAGCTGGTCGGCGGGCAGCTCTGACCGCCCCGTCCCACGACCGCGCCTCCCGCCGCGCGCCCGGCGGCCGTCAGGGCACCGGGCGCGCGGCGGACGCCTGTGAAAAGGACATCCACTGCGATGCGCACCATTGACGATCTCGATGTCGCCGGGCGGCGGGTGCTCGTCCGCTCGGACCTGAACGTGCCGCTGGCCGACGGGAAGATAACCGACGACGGGCGGATCCGGGCGAGCGTGCCGACCATCGAGGCGCTGCGCGACCGGGGCGCCCGGGTCGTCGTCTGCGCCCACCTGGGCCGCCCCAAGGGCGAGGTGAAGCCCGAGTTCTCCCTCGCCCCCGTCGCCGCCAGGCTCGGCGAGCTGCTCGGCACCGACGTGCGGTTCGCCTCCGACGTCGTCGGCGACTCGGCCCGCGCCATCGCCGAGGGCCTGGCCGACGGCGAGGTGGCGCTGCTGGAGAACCTGCGCTTCGAGCCCGGCGAGACCAGCAAGGACGACGCCGAGCGCGGCGCGTTCGCCGACCGGCTCGCCGCCCTCGCCGAGCTGTACGTCGGCGACGGGTTCGGCGCCGTGCACCGCAAGCACGCCAGCGTCTACGACGTGCCGCAGCGGCTGCCGCACGCCGCCGGGGGGCTCATCGCCGCCGAGGTCGACGTGCTCAAACGGCTCACCGAGGACGTCGCCCGCCCGTACGTGGTGGTGCTGGGCGGCTCCAAGGTCTCCGACAAGCTCGGCGTCATCGACAACCTGCTCGGCAAGGCCGACCGGATCCTCGTCGGCGGCGGCATGGTGTTCACCTTCCTGGCCGCCCAGGGCCACGAGGTCGGCAAGAGCCTGCTGGAGCACGACCAGCTCGACACCGTCCGCGAGTACCTGCGCCGCGCCGAGGAGTCCGGCGTGGAGATCGTGCTGCCGGTGGACGTGGTGGCCGCCACCGCGTTCGCCGCCGACGCCGAGCACTCGGTGGTGCCCGCCGGAGGCATCCCCGCCGACCGGCTCGGCCTGGACATCGGCCCCGCGTCGGGCAAGCTGTTCGCCGCCAAGCTGGCGGGCGCGGGCACGGTCTTCTGGAACGGCCCGATGGGCGTGTTCGAGATGGAGCCGTACTCGCACGGCACCCGCGCCGTCGCCCAGGGGCTGATCGACTCCGGCGCGTTCACCGTCGTCGGCGGCGGCGACTCGGCCGCGGCCGTGCGCGGGCTCGGCTTCGACGAGAGCGCCTTCTCGCACATCTCGACCGGCGGCGGCGCCAGCCTGGAATACCTGGAGGGCAAGACGCTGCCCGGCCTCAACGCTCTGGAGGACTGACCCGATGGCGCCCGCGACCTCTTCCCGCAAGCCGCTGATGGCCGGCAACTGGAAGATGAACAACACCCACCTCGAGGCCATCAAGCTGGTGCAGCAGCTCGGCTTCACCCTCAAGGAGCCCGACTACGAGGCCGTCGAGGTGGTGGTGCTGCCGCCGTTCACCGCGCTGCGCTCGGTGCAGAGCAGCGTCGAGATGGACAAGCTGGGGCTGCGCTACGGCGCGCAGGACGTCTCGCCGCACGCCTCCGGCGCCTACACCGGCGAGATCTCCGGCGCCATGCTGGCCGCCCTCGGCTGCTCCTACGTCGTCGTGGGGCACTCCGAGCGCCGCCAGTACCACAACGAGGACGACGCGCTGGTGAACGCCAAGGTCAAGGCCGCCTTCGCCAACCAGGTCACCCCGATCGTGTGCGTCGGGGAGGGGCTGGAGGTGCGCAAGGCGGGCGAGCACGTGGCGTACACGCTCGCCCAGGTGGACGGCGCGCTGGAGAAGATCCCCGCCGAGCAGGCCCGGTCGGTCGTCATCGCCTACGAGCCGGTGTGGGCGATCGGCACCGGCGAGGTCGCCACCCCGCAGGACGCGCAGGAGGTGTGCGGCGCGATCCGCGGCCGCCTCGCCGAGCTGTACGACGGCGACGTGGCCGACCAGGTGCGCGTGCTGTACGGCGGCTCGGTCAAGAGCGGCAACGTCGCCAAGCTCATGAAGGAGCGGGACGTGGACGGCGCGCTGGTGGGCGGCGCCAGCCTGGACGCCGGCGAGTTCGTCAAAATCTGCCGGTACCGGGACCTGCCCGCCTGAGAACCGCCTCGATTGCGGATCGATTCGGCAACGACATGCGGATTCTCGCCGAACCAGCCGGTAATCCGTCGTACCCTTCGTACGTGACGGGTAAACCGCTCGGCTCGTACCATGTCCTGTCCGTGTAACCGTTCGAGAACACGCCCCGTGCGGCGGGGCGGCCAGAGAAGGCGCTGAAACGTGATCATCGCAACGTCCGTCGTGCTCGCCATCACCAGCGTGCTGATGGTGATCCTCGTCCTGATGCACAAGGGCAAGGGCGGGGGCCTGTCCGACATGTTCGGCGGCGGTATCAGCTCGTCGCTGGGCGGCTCGTCGGTGGTCGAGCGCAATCTCGACCGGCTGACCATCGGCGTCGGGGTGATCTGGTTCGCCTCGATCGTCGTGCTCGGGCTGCTGTTCAAGAGCAAGGGCGTCGGCTGAGCGGGCCCGGACCCGAGACACCGGCCGTCGCGCCACCGTGCCGCGCCCGTCCCGGAGGGCGCGGCACGCGGCGGCATTCCAGCGAGCGGCAGAATCAAGCGAGGAGTTAGTCCGTGGGTAGTGGCAACGCGATTCGGGGCAGCCGGGTTGGGGCCGGTCCGATGGGAGAGGCCGAGCGCGGGGAGGCGGCCCCCCGCGTCTGGGTCAGCTTCTACTGCGCCAACCGGCACGAGGTGCGCCCCAGCTTCGCGACGGACGTCGCCATTCCCGACACGTGGGACTGCCCCCGCTGCGGGTTCCCCGCGGGGCAGGACCGCGACAACCCCCCGGCCCCGCCGAAGACCGAGCCGTACAAGACGCACCTGGCCTACGTGAAGGAGCGGCGCAGCGACGCCGACGGCGAGGCGATCCTGGAGGAGGCCCTCGCCAAGCTCCGCGAGAAGCGGGCCGCCGTCAAGGCCGCCATGGAGTCCGCGGGACGCAGCTGACCGCACGGTCCGCGCCCCCGTGACGTCCCACGGCCCGGGTCCCCGAAGGAGGGGCGCCGGGCCGTTCGCATGCCCGCGCCCGCCCGGGGACCGGAGGGTTCCGCGGGGACGGCCTTTGCGCGACGATCGGGGCCATGAGCAATGCGATCTTCGCCCGGTTCTTCGATCTGGTGGCGGGACGGGCCGAGGCGCGCGGCCACGCCGAGCTGCGCCGCGAGCTGCTGGCCGGGCTGACCGGCCGGGTCGTGGAGGTGGGGCCCGGCAACGGGCTGAACTTCCGGCACTACCCCCGGGGCGTCACCGAGGTGCTCGCCGTCGAACCGCAGCCGTACCTGCGGGGGAAGGCGGCCGAGGCGGCGCGCTCGGCGCCGGTCGAGGTCCGGGTGACCGACGGCACCGCCGAGCACATCCCGCTCGGCGACGCCGGCGCCGACGCGGTCGTGGTGTCCGGGGTGCTGTGCTCGGTGTCCGTCCCCGCCGCCGCGCTGGCGGAGTTCCGCCGGGTGCTGCGGCCGGGCGGGCGGCTGCGCTTCTACGAGCACGTGCGCGCCGACGGCGGCTGGGGGCGCCGCCAGGACCTCGTCGACCCGGTGTGGTCGCGGCTGATGGGCGGCTGCCACGCCAACCGCGACACGGTGGCGGAGCTGCGGCGCGCCGGATACCGCATCGAGAGCTGCCGCAGGCTGGTGTTCCCGCGCGAGGCCCGGTGGTCGGTGGTCGCCCCCCGCGTCATCGGCACCGCCCTGCCGCCGGCGTGACCCCGGCGGCCCGCGGCGCCGTGAGCGGCGGGGACGTCGCCGTCTAGGATGGGACGCACGCGACTGGCGCAGTCAAGGTGGAGTCGACCACCGGGGAGCGTACGTAGTCCGCACACCGCGCGCCTGGGTGTACGGGCCCCCGTCGGCCGGGGGTGCCCGCACCGCGCCTCCGGCGTTGGAACAGCGCGGAGGATGTCATGCACGATCCGGCCATCGCCCGACTGCGGGACCAGGATCCGGCCGTCGCGGACCTCGTGGAGGCCGAGGCGCGCCGCCAGTACGAGAAGGTCCGGCTGATCGCCTCGGAGAACTACGTGTCGCCCGCCGTCCTGGAGGCCACGGGCAGCGTCCTGACCAACAAGTACTCCGAGGGCTACACGGGCCGCCGCTACTACGAGGGCCAGCAGTACATCGACCCGATCGAGCTGCTGGCCGTCGAGCGGGCCAAGCGCGTCTTCGGCGTCGAGCACGCCAACGTGCAGCCGTACTCGGGGTCGCCCGCCAACCTCGCCGTCTACATGGCGTTCCTGGAGCCCGGCGACACCGTCATGGGCATGTCGCTGCCGATGGGCGGCCACCTCACGCACGGCTGGTCGGTGTCGGCGACCGGCAAGTGGTTCCGGCCCGTCCGCTACGGGGTGCGCGCCGACACCGGCCGCATCGACCTGGACGAGGTCCGCGACCTGGCCCGCCGCGAACGGCCCAAGCTGATCTGGTGCGGCGGCACCGCCATCCCGCGCACCATCGACTTCGCGGCGTTCGCCGAGATCGCCCGGGAGGTCGGCGCGGTGCTGGCCGCCGACATCGCCCACATCGCGGGGCTGATCGCGGGCGGCGCGCACCCGTCGCCGGTCGGCCACGCCGACGTGATCTCCACCACCACGCACAAGACGCTGCGCGGCCCGCGCGGCGCCATGATCATGACGACGGAGGAGCACGCCAAGGCCGTCGACAAGGCCGTCTTCCCCGGCCTGCAGGGCGGGCCGCACAACCACACCACCGCGGCCATCGCGGTGGCGCTGGAGGAGGCGGCCCGGCCGGACTTCGCCGACTACGCGCATCAGGTCGTCGCCAACGCCCGGGCCCTGGCCGCCGCGCTCGCCGAGCGCGGCTTCGACCTGGTGTCCGGCGGCACCGACAACCACCTGATCCTGATCGACCTGACCGGCCGGGGCGTGCCCGGCAAGCCCGCCGCGCAGGCCCTGGACCGGGCGGGCATCGAGCTGAACTACAACACCGTGCCGTTCGACCCGCGCAAGCCGTTCGACCCGTCCGGGCTGCGGCTGGGCACCGCGGCGATCACCACGCGCGGCCTCACCGAGGGCGAGATGCCGCGGATCGCCGCCTGGATCGACGAGGTCGTCCAGGCCGCGGCCAAGCAGGACGACACGGCGCTGGACCGCGTCGCCGGGGAGGTCCGCGAACTCATGGCCGCCTACCCGATGCCGGGCTGGGCGCCCGCCCCCTGACCGGCGTCCGGGACGGCGCGGGCGAGCACCAGGATCATCCGCCACGCCTCCGGATCGGTGACGGGCACGTCGCCGAAGTCGCCGTAGCGGGCCACGACGCGCAGCGCCCCGGACAGGCGCACGGCGGCCTCCACCTCGGTCGCCGACCAGAACCGGTACGGCACCACGTCGCGGACCACCCGGGTCGCGGCGCCCTCGGTGACGGTGACCGTGACGTGGTCGTCGGAGATCTGGGTGACCGGGTCGAGGCGGTCGGTGGGCTCGCCCCACCGCACCGTGACGTGCACGCCGCCGCGTTCCACCGTCCACCCGGTGCTGACGCTCGGCTCGTCGGACAGCCGGTCGCGGGGGTGCGACATCTCCACGATGTACAGGCCGCCGTCGGCCAGGTGGGCGGCGGCCCGGTCCAGGTGGGCGGTGAACGCGTCCAGCGTCATCAGGTGGGACGTGGAGTCCAGCATGGTCACCACCAGGTCGAACCGGCGGCCGAGCGCGAAGGAGGTCATGTCGTCCCGCACGACGCGCAGGCCGACCCCCTGGCGCTCGGCGGCCCGCTCGGCGTAGGCGCACATCGCCGGGTTGATGTCCAGGGCGGTGGCCGCGATGCCGCGCCGGGCGAACTCGCGGGCGTGCTCGGCGGGTCCGGCGGCCAGCTCCAGCACGGTGCGGACCGGCCCGCCGCGGCGGTGCCGCGCGCACCAGGCCAGCAGCGCGTCCACCTCGGCGGGCACGTCCCGGAACCCGCACGCCAGCTCGTACACCCGTGGTTCGTCGTAGATGCCGCTCACCCGCGCCATCCTGCCAGCCCGGCGGGGGCCGGGGCGGCGCGACGGCGGGGCCGGGCGGCCGCTACGCCCTCTGGCGGGCGAGCGAGCCGCCCGCGGGGGCGGACGGGGCGGTGCCGCGGCCGTCCAGGCGCAGCCGCACCTCGGCGACGCCGGGTTCGCCGGTGCGCCGGACCCGGCCGCCCAGCGAGGCCAGCAGCCGCAGCGTGCGCCGGTTCTCGGTCAGCGTCGTCGCCCGCAGCTCCACCAGCCCGCGTTCGCGGCCCAGCACGACCAGCAGTTCGGTCAGCGCCCGGCCGAGGCCGCGGCCCTGCCAGGCGTCCTCCACCAGGAACGCCAGCTCGGCCACGCCCGGGTCCAGCACGTGGATCAGGTGCGCCAGCGCCAGCAGCGACCCGTCGGGCCCCTCGGCGACCAGCGTCAGGCCGTGCGCGGGGTCGCCGAACGACTCGATCGCCCGCGGGGGAGGGGCGGGCTTGGCGCTGAAGTAGCGCATGCGGCGCGACTCCACCGAGCAGCGCTCGTGCAGCTCGCGGACGGCGTCGGCGTCCCCGGGCCGGATGGGCCGCACGACCACCCGCGTCCCGTCGCGCAGCGCCACGGTGCGGGACGCCGGCTGCGGGGACGGCGCGGGCAGCGCCGCCCGCACCAGCGCGTCCGCGCGGGCCGCCTCGGTGGCGGTGAACGGCAGGCCGAACCGGCGCAGCCGCACGGCGCGGTGCTCGCCGATCGGCACGGTCAGCACGTCGGGCGCCCCGTCGTCGTCGGCGGGCGCGGTACTCCAGGACGCCTCGTGGGCGCGCAGCAGGTCGGCCAGCACCTCCGGCAGCGCCCGCGGCTCGGCGCGCAGCTGCGCCGCCAGCGCCAGCGCCCGGGTCGGCTCGTCCACCAGCTCGTGCGGGCGCGCGGGGACCACCGTGGTGCGCGCCCCGCCCGCCGCGCCGAGCGCCTCGGCCAGCGCCCGCTGCGGTGCGGCGTCCGCCCCGCCGGGGACGCTGACCACGAACTCGTCCACCACGCCGCGGGTGTCCACCTGCACCGACAGACCGAGGATGTTGGCGCCGTGGCGGGCCAGCGCGGCGGTCAGCAGGGCCAGGCGGCCGGGCCTGTCCTCGATCTCGGTGCGGATGCGCAGCAGCGGCATTGGAACGATCCCTTCCGCGGTCGGGGAGCGGGGCGCCCCCCCAGGGTGGCCGACGCCTGTTACGCGGCCGCTACGCCGGGGTGAGCTGCCGGTTTCGTCGGGGTTCGTCCGGCCCGGGGCGCCGGTCCGGCCCCCGGCCGCCGGGCGGGCGCCGGCCGCCGCCGCGGGCCCGCCGGCAAAGCCCCGGTCGACTCCGCAATTCGCCGCCGGGATTTGGATCATGGGGGGCGAAGCCGATGCGGCAGGTGGCGGCATTGGGATGCGTCGATATTTTGTTTCGGTCTCCGGGCGATTTCACACTCGTTCTCCATTGCCTGTTGACTGGTGCTGTCAGAACAAGACAATCTCTGCGACATGGAGTGCACCGGTATCAGGGATGGCCGCAGATGACCTGGATGGAGGCGACGGCGCACGCCCGGACCGCGCACCCCGCCGAGCCCGGCGGCCGGACCGGCCGCAGGCGCGCGGACGCGCACGGAAACGGGTCGGCGTGAGAACCGGCGGCCGGCCGCAGGTCCGGCCGCGGCGCGGTTCCGGCGCCGGAGGCGACGCCGGATCGGACACCGGAACCGAAAGCCGAATACGGCGCGCCGCGGCGGTGGAACGCGACGCGGAACTGCTGCGCAAAGTGCGGGAGCGGCGGCTGCGCTCGGTCCTTTCGGCGGCCGCGGGTACGCGCGCGTACCGGAAAAGCGCCGGCATCATGCGGCAGGGCGCCGAGGACACCGCCGGCCATTCCCCGTGGGCGGCATTGAGCGAGGTCCCCCTTCTCGGCCGCGGCCGCAGGCGTCCCGACGCTGCGGACGCCGCCGTCATCGCGCACCCGCGCGCGGCCGCGGCCGAACGCGCCGCCATCGACCGCCGCCTGTTCGACGCCCTCGGCCTGCCGCCGTCGTTCACCTGCACCGTCGTCGTGCCGTGGCGCGAGCCGCCCGCCTCGGGGCCCGGCCTCTACGACCCGCGGGTCCGGCGCCGGCGGCTGGGGCTGCGCGAGGCCGAGGTGCTGCTGGCGGCGGGCGGGCGGCTGGGCGACCTGCTCGTCGGCACCCCGTCGGTGTGCGCGGAGCTGGCCGCGGCGGCCGCCCGGGCGGGCACCGAGGTGGCGCTCGCCTCGTCGTGGGACCTGCCCCGGCCGACGCGCGCCCTGCTGGGCATCGACCACGGCGGCCCGCCGGAGGCCCCCGCCGAGCTGTACGCCGTGGCGGAGATGGCGGCGCCGGTCGCCGTCCGCTACCCCGACTGCCCGGCGATGCACGTCAACGCCGACGCCGTGCACGTCGAGGTGCTGCATCCGGCGACCCGGCGCCCGGTGCCGACCGGCACCGCCGGCCTGCTGGTCCTCACCGACCTGCTGAACACCGCGATGCCGTTCGTGCGCTGCGTCGTCGGCGACGTCGGCGTCCTGCTGGAGACCGGCGGGCCCTGCGCGTGCGGCCGCGTCACCCCCCGGCTGCTGCTGCTCGGCCGCGCCGCCGCGCCCGACTCGGTCACCGCCCGGCTCACGGTCGACGCCGGGCCGCGCGGTGTCGTGCGCCACCTGCGGCACGTCCCGGACGAGCTGCGCGACCGGCTGCCCGACGGCGGGCTGTGGCTGTCGGCGGCCGAACGCCATCCCCTGGCCGCGTGGGCCGACCGCGTCCCGATCACTACGCCGCCTACAGGAGCCCTGATGTCCGAACCCGATGCCCCCGTCCAACGTCCGGTCACCTCGATCGACGGGCGGGACGCGTGAACACCCTGCGCGTCTCGGTGTTCACCGCCCCGGGGTCGGCCGCGGACCTGTCCGACCGGGTCGCCGCGGCCCTGGAACGGCGCGCCGACCTGCTGCGCGCCGGGGTGGCCGTGCGCTGCTACCAGGCGCCGGACATGCTGCTGGGCCGCCATCTGGTCATGGCCGAGCTGACCGTCCGCGGCTGGCGGCCGATCGAGGCCGCGGTGTGCGGGGGCGACGCGGCCGCGGTGGTCGAGCGGTTCACCGGCGAGCTGGTGGAGCGGATCGCGCTGTGCGCCTACGATCCGCCGCGGGCCGCCGAGAAGGTCAGCGAGAACGAGCTGCGCGCCGTCGGCGGCCTCGACGTGTTCGACGTGCGGTCCTACCTGGGCGAGCCGCTGGACCCGGCGGCCTGGCCGTTCCCGCGCTACGACCCGGACGCCCCGGTCGACTGGACGCTGGCCGACGACCTGGTCACCGGCCGTCCGGTGTACCTGCCGGTGGCGCTGTGCACGGCGCGGCCGGGCCGCTCGCCCGGCGTGCCGCAGTGGTGCGAGCCGACCACCGACGGCACCGCGGCCGGCCGCGGCCGGGCGGTGGCCACCGCGCACGCGGTGCGCGAGCTGTACGAGCGGGACGCCCTGCGCCTGGCCTGGTTCACCGGCTCCCCGCTGCGCCCGGCCCGCGAGCCGGCCTGGTGGCGCGGCGACCGGGCGGCCGACGAGGCGGCCGGATGGCGCACCGAGTTCTTCACCGGCGCCACCCGGCTGGGCGTGCCGCTGTGGGTGGCGCTGACGCGGCACCGCCGCTCGCCGCTGTACGCCATCGGCAGCGCCTGCGACGAGGACTCCGAGGACGGCCTGCGGCACGCGCTCGAGGAGGCCCTGCGGGGCCGCATGTACCCCTGGCTGCGGCGCGGCGCCCGCTTCCGGCACGTGCAGCCCGTCCGCGCCTTCGGCGACCACGGCGACTACTACAGCGACCCCGAGCGCATCGGTGAACTGGACGTGCTGTTCCCGCGTCGGATGACGCAGGCGGTGCCCGCCGCCGGGGGCGCGTCCGTGCCGGGACAGGGGCTGCGGCGCGGGCCCGTCCCGGGGAACGGCCGCCCGGCCCGGCCGGACGAGGGCGCGCACGTGCCCGACCTGCCGGTGGAGGGGCTGGGCGGCGCCGTCCGCCTGCGCCTGCTGCGCGGACGGGACCTGGAGGTCGTGCGCATCCTGCATCCGCGGCTGCAGCCGGTCGAGTCCGCCCACGCGGCGGCGCGGCTGGTCGGCTGGGCCCGCACGAGCGCGGCGCGCCGCGCCGGGCTGCGCGCGGCCCCGGCCCCCTTCGCCGAGCCGCCCGCCCCGGCGGGCCTGGCGGGGCCTGAGCGGGGGCCGCGCGGGCGCCGCGGTCAGGTCTGATCGCCTTCGACGAACCGGGTGAGCAGAGCGGCGAACTGCCGCCGCTCCTCGTCGGTCCAGTCCCGCATGGCCTGGTCGAAGTACCTGCGCCGGGTCCGGCGGGCCGCGTCGACGACCCGGCGTCCGGCCTCGGTCGGCTCCAGCCGGATGCGGCGCCCGTCGCGCTGCGAGGCGACGCGCCGCACGTACCCGGTGCGGACGGCCTCGGCGACGATCCGCGCGACCTGGGCGCGGCGAGTTCGGCGGTGTTCGCGGCCCGGATGGCCGGCACCGCGGCGGGGATGGCGGTGTTCGGGGGCGTCCTGTCGGCGCGGTTCGCCGCCGAGGCCGGGCGGTACGTCCCGGCCGGGTCCGTGCCCGCCTTCGACGACCTGACCCGCCCCGAATTCCCGGACGGCCTGTCCGCACCGGTGCGCGCCGGCGTCGCCGGGGCGTTCGCGCACGCGTACACGGTGCTGTTCGCGACGGCGCTCGTCCCGGCGCTGGCGGGCCTGGCGGCCGCCCTGCTGCTGCGCGACGTGCCGCCGGCGGCGCGCAGGCCCCCCGGCGCCGAGGCCCCTACTTCACCTCGCGCCGCATCAGCCGGACCAGGCCCGCGAGCAGAGGGATGAGCAGCCACACCACCAGCGATGTTCCGGCCCGCGCCCACTCCTCCCAGGTGACCCCCTCCTCCAGGAGGGGGTCGAGGGTGCGGTTGGTGTCCAGCCAGCCCGCCGCCTTGTCGAGCGCGTCGACCGTCTCGGTGAGCACCGACCATGCGGTCGGCAGCGCGAAGTACAGCACGATCGCCAGCGGCGAGTTCATGAACAGCATCCCGAACGCCACCCCGGAGAACACCGCGATGACCGCGAACAGCGCCGTCGTGGCCACCCGCGACGGCGCGATCGTCCACGCCCCGTCCGACCGGCCCAGGACCTCGGCCAGGCCGCGGCCGACCGCCGCCACGGCCAGCGCGGTCGCGACGAACACCGCGCCGAGCAGCGACCCGGCCGCCAGCTTGGCCGACACCACCCGGTGCCGCCCGGGGACCAGCGCGAACGTGGTCAGCGTGGTGCGCTGCGACCACTCCTGGGTCACCGACAGGATGCCCAGCACCGGCAGCAGCAGCGACACCCCCGTCAGCGCCGCGGAGAAGAACCCGGCCAGCGTCCGCTCCTCCTCGGGCGCGGCGAACAGCATCACCGGCGTCATCGCCGCGGCCGTCAGCGCGATGAGGATCAGCAGCCAGCGGCCCGACCGGGTGTCGGTCATCTTGCGCAGCTCGACCAGCGTCAGCCGGCCCAGGGACGGGCGGGGAGGCTCGCTCTCCACGGCGGGCCGGGCGGTGGCGGTGCTCATCGGACGGCCTCCTCGGCCTTCCCGGTCGCGCCCGCCGGGGCGGACGGCGCCGCCGCGGCGGTGAGCGACAGGAACAGCTCCTCCAGCCCGCCTCCGTCGGCCTGGCGGAGCTCCAGCAGCACGACGCCGGCGCGGGCGGCGGCCCGGCCCACCGCGCCGGCGTCGGCGTCCACCAGGAACGCGCCGTCGCCGGCGGTCCGGAACGCCAGGCCCGCGCCGGTCAGCGCCGCGCCCAGGGCACCCGGGTCCTCCCCGCGGACCCGGGTGCCGCCGTGCCGCGACAGCAGCTCCTCCTTGGCGCCCTGCGCCGCGATCCGCCCGCCGGCGATCACCACGAACCGGTCGGCCACCGCCTCGACCTCCCGCAGCAGGTGCGACGACAGCAGGACGGTGCCGCCGCGCCCGGCGAAGTCGCGCAGCAGCGTGCGCATCCAGTAGATGCCCTCGGGGTCCAGGCCGTTGGCCGGCTCGTCCAGGATCAGCACGCTCGGGTCGCCCATCAGCGCCTGCGCGATGCCCAGCCGCTGGCGCATGCCCAGCGAGTAGCCGCCCACCCGGCGCCGCGCCGCCTTGGCCGGCAGCCCGACCACCTCCAGCATCCGGTCCGCCCGCGCCGGGTCCACGCCCAGGATCTGCGCGGTGAGCCGCAGCGTCTCGCGGCCGGTGCGGCCCGCGTGCTGCGCGCCGGCGTCCAGCAGCACGCCCACGTGCCGCCCGGGGTTGGCGATGCGCCGGTACGGGACGCCCTTGACGGTCGCCGACCCCTCCGTCGGCGGCGTCAGCCCGCAGATCATGCGCATGGTGGTGGACTTGCCGGCCCCGTTGGGGCCGAGGAACCCGGTGACGGTGCCCGGCGCGCACGTGAACGACACGTCCGCGACCGCGGTCACGTCCCCGTACCGCTTGGTCAGACCCTCGACTTCGATCATGCGGCCCAGGCTGCCCGGCGCGGACGGGGCGCCGCGTCGGCCGAAGGTCGACGAGGGCGCGACCGAAGTCGGCGCCCTTCCGCGACCTCGGCGGCGCCCCGCCGGTCAGGCCGGCGGCGCCTCCCCCTGCGGCCGCCGCCGGTCGGCCGTCCGGTCGGCGACCACGACCAGCGCGGCGGCCGCCGCCAGGCCCGCGCCGATCCAGCCGACCGAGACCAGGCCCGCGCCGGCGTCGAGGGCGGCGCCGGCGAGCGCCGGAACGAGGCTGATGCCGAGCTGGAACGCCGAGACGGCGGTGGCCCCGGCGAGCGTCGGCGCCTGCGCCGCGATGGCGAACACCCGCCGGTAGATGGCCGGGTTGAGCACGAATCCGGCGATCCCCAGCAGCAGGACGAGGGGGACGACGGCCGCCGCGTGCCGGGCGAGGAGCGCGAGCAGGACCGAGCAGACCGCCGTCCCGACCGTCCCGGCCAGCAGGGCGTGGAAGGGCCGCCCGTCGGCGATCCTGCCCCCGATGGACAGGCCGGCGAAGGCGCCGACGCCGAACAGCATGAGGACCGCGGGGATCCAGACCTCGGGGACGCCGGTGAGGTCGGTCAGGAACGCGGCGAGGTAGTTGAACGTGATCATGTAGGCGGCGGTGCTGAGCACGGTGACGGCGTACACCACCCACAGCCGGGGCCGCCGCATCGCGCGCAGCTCGGCGCGCACGCTGGGTTCGGCGTTCGCCCTCGTCGCGGGCACCCCCAGGACGGTCAGCACCGCTCCGGCGGCGGTGAGGGCGACCACGCCCCAGAACCCGCCCCGCCATCCGGTGAAGTGGCCGAGCAGCGCGCCCGCCGGGCCGCCGGCGATCATCGCGAGGCTGAGCCCGCTGACGACGACCCCGGAGGCGCGTGCGGTGCGGTCCGGCGGGACGAGGCCGACCGCGGTGACCGCCGCGACCGCCCAGAACCCCGCGTAGGCCAGGCCGCACAGGAAGCGGGTCGCCAGCAGCACCGGGTGGTCGTCGGTGAGCAGGCCGGTCGCCACGGAGGCGGCGAACAGGGCCTGGGCCGCCGTCAGCGCGGTGCGCCGCGGCCACCGCAGGGTCAGCACGGCCAGGGGAGGACCGCCGACGACGACACCGGCGGCGAACGCGGAGATCAGGGCGCCGGCGGAGGCCAGCGAGACGTCCAGGTCCGCGGCGATCGCCGGCAGCACCCCGGCGAGCAGGAACTCCGCGCTGCCCATCGCGAACAGGCTGAACGACAGCAGATGGACACCGAGCGGCAGCCTCCCGCGGGACACCGGTGCCGTGCGCCGTGCGGTTTCGACGGTCACCGGCCCGCACCGTCCCGCGGCGCGCCGGGCGCGTCGGCCGTCCCCGCGGCGGCGGCCGCGGCCCGATGCCGCCGGACGGCGTTGTCGACGTCCTCGTCCAGCAGGTCGGCGTTGAGGGCGAACGCGGCGGCGGCCCCCATGCCGGCGGCGGTGACGACCTGCGCGCGCGGGTCGACGACGTTGCCGGCGGCCCAGACGCCGGGGACGCTGGTGCGGCCGGTGCGGTCGGCGGCGATCCGGCCGTCGCCGTCCCTGGCGCAGCCCAGCCCGGCCAGCAGCTCGTCGCGGGGAACCATGCGGGGGACGAGGAACGCGGCGGCCCGGGGGACCACCCGGCCGTCGGCGAGCGCGATGCCGCGCAGCCGGTCGTCCTCGACGACCAGATGCTCGATCTCGCCCTCGACCATGCGCAGGCCGCGCGCCTGCAGCCGTTCCCGGTCCGCCGCGGTCGGCTCCAGGGTGTGCGGGAAGAAGACGACGTCGTCGCTCCACTGGCGCAGCAGCAGGGCCTGGTGCACCGCCGCGGGGCCGGTGCCGAGGACGGCCAGGGGCCGGTCGCGGACCTCGTAGCCGTGGCAGTAGGGGCAGTGCAGCAGGTCCCTGCCCCAGCGTTCGCGCACGCCCGGAATGTCGGGCAGCTCGTCGCGCAGCCCGGTCGCGACCAGGACGCGGCGGGCCCCGATCACCGGTCCGCCCGCCAGGCGGACGCGGAAGCCGCGGTCGACGGCCTCCACCCGCCCCCGGACGAGCCGGACGCCGTACCGGGCGACCTCGGCGCGGCCGAGGTCGAGCAGCGTCGCGGGGGGCAGGCCGTCGCGGGACAGGAAGCCGTGCATGTGCGCGGCGGGCGCGTTGCGGGGGTCACCGGCGTCGATCACGGTCACCCGGCGGCGGGCACGGCCCAGGACCAGGGCGGCGTTCAGGCCGGCCGCTCCGGCGCCGACGACCACCACGTCGCGGATCTCGTCGGCCGCCTCGTTCGCGGTTTCGTTCACTGCGATCACCTCCGGGCCCGAGGGTGCGTCCCCCGGTGGCGGACCGGCAACTTCTGTTGCCGTTTCCGGGACGCGGGAGGTGGAATGGCGGCATGGACGACCACGACCCGATCTCCGCCACGCTCGCCCAGGTCGGCCCCCGCCTCAAACGCATCCGCACCCGGCGCGGGATGACCCTGGCCGCGCTGGCCGAGGCCACCGGCATCTCCAAGAGCACGCTGTCGCGACTGGAGTCCGGCCAGCGCCGCCCGAGCCTGGAACTGCTGCTGCCCATCGCCCAGGCCCACCGGGTGCCGCTGGACGAACTGGTCGGGGCGCCGGAGGTCGGCGACCCGCGGGTCCGCATCCGGCCCCGCGTCCGCAACGGCCGCACGGTGATCCCCCTGACCGTCCACCCGGGCCCGCTGCAGGCCTGGAAGTCGATCATCCCGGCCGAGCAGAACCGGCCCGAACCGTGCACGCACGAGGGCTACGAGTGGCTGTACGTCCTGTCCGGGCGCCTTCGGCTCGTCGTGGCCGACCACGACCTGATCATGGGGCCGGGCGAGGCGGCCGAGTTCGACACCCGCCTGCCGCACTGGTTCGGCGCCGCCGGCGACTCGCCCGTGGAGGTGCTCAACCTGTTCGGCCGCCAGGGCGAGCGCGTGCACGTCCGCGCCGGACCCCGCTCCCGGCGGGCCGGCGCGCCCTGACGCGGCGCCGCTAGGACGGGTCGGCCAGGCCGGCGTCGTGCACCAGCAGGGCGATTTGCACGCGGTTGTTGAGGTCCAGCTTGGTCAGCAGCCGCGACACGTACGCCTTGACCGTCGCCACGCTCAGCGACAGCTCCCGGCCGATCTCGCCGTTGGTCTTGCCCTGCCCGACCAGCAGCGCCACCGCCCGCTCGCCGTCGCTGAGCCGGTCCAGCAGCGCCCGCGCCCGGGCCTGCCGCGGATCCACCCCGGCGGCCTCGGCGACGTAGGCCATCATCCGGCGCAGCACCGCCGGCGACAGCATCGGCTCCCCGGCCGCCACCTGCCGGATCGCCCGGACGATGTCCGGCGGCGGGGTGTGCTTGAGCAGGAAGCCGCTGGCGCCCGCGCGCATCGCCCGCAGGATGTGGTCGTCGGTGTCGAACGTGGTCAGGATGATGACCTCGGGCGGGTCGCGGCGGGCGCGCAGCCGCTCGGTCGCCGCCAGCCCGTCCAGCCGCGGCATCCGGATGTCCATGAGCACCACGTCGGGGCGGTGCTCGTTGACCGCGGGGATCACCTCGCTGCCGTCGGCCACGTCCGCCACGACCGCGATGTCCTCGGCGCCGGACAGCATCATGGACAGGCCCGCCCGGACCAGCGCGTCGTCGTCCACGATCAGCACGCGTATGGGGGCAGTCACGCCGATCACCTTACGGGTCGCCGCGCGTGCGGCGGTCACCGCGACGGCAGCGGGAGCCAGGCCCGCAGGACGAAGTCGTCTTCGGGGGTGCGGCCGTGCTCCAGGCGCCCGCCGACCAGCTCGGCGCGCTCGCGCAGCCCGATCAGCCCGGCCCCCGCGCCGGGCAGCGCGCCGGCGGCCCGGCCCGCCGGCAGCGGGTTGACGATCTCGATGGCCAGGCCCGACTCGGCGGCGGCCAGCCGCACCCGCACGCGGCACCCGGGGGCGTGCTTGCGCGCGTTGGTGAGGCCCTCCTGCACGACCCGGAACGCGTGCCGCCCCACGCTCGTGGGGACGGACCCGGGGTCGGGGACGCGGTCGTCGAAGGTGATGGGCGTCCCGGCGCGGCGCGACTCCTCGACCAGGGCCGGGACGTCGGTCAGCGTCGGCTGCGGCTGTTCGGCGTCGGCGCCGTCGTCGCGCAGCACGCCGATCACCTCCCGCAGGTCCTCCATCGCCTCGTAGGCGCAGCGGCGGATCACCCCGGCCGCCTCCCGCTGCCGCTCGGTGGCGCCCTCCCCGAACTCCAGCGCCCCCGCGTGCACCGCCAGCAGCGAGATCCGGTGCGCCAGCACGTCGTGCATCTCCCGGGCGATCCGCTCGCGCTCCAGGTGCCGGGCCTCCTCCACGCGCATCTGGTGCTGCATTTCGGCCTGCAGGGCCCGCTCCTTCCACGACTCGATCAGCTGGCGGCGGGACCGCACGAGCATTCCGGCCGCCACCAGCACGGCGATGCCCAGCAGGAACACCGCCAGCGTCTCCCAGTACTCCCGCTCGGACCGCCAGGTCGAGGCCGTGAACGCCAGCGTGATGAACGTCGCCTCCGCCCCGGCGACGGTGACCGCGACCCACCAGAACCGGTGCACCGCGACGGTGAACAGCATCAGCCCGAGCGGCCCCAGCACGGCCGTGGAGAACAGCTGCCCCACCATGAACAACGCCCAGAGCGGCAGCGGCCAGCGGCGGCGCAGCAGCAACAGCAGCGCCAGCGCCGCACCGCCGAACGCGAGCTCGGTGGACACGGGGTAGGCGTCGGGGTCGGAGCGGGCGCCCAGCACCAGCAGGAAGCCCAGCAGGGCCGCGGCGGCCGTGACGGCGACGTCGTAGAGCCATTCGCGGGTGGATCGGCGCAGCACCACCCGACCCAACCTACCCACCGGTCGGCGGGCCGCCCATGTCCGCCGGTCGACGCCGGCATCGACTTTGGTCTATCCGGCCGGCCCGTCCGCCGCCGGCGGGGACACGACGGCGCCGGGCCTTCCGCGGGAGAAGACCCGGCGCCGTTGACGACGGCCGCCGTTACGGCGAGCTGAGGCGCTCCATGCCGGGCGGCAGCTGGGCCGCGGCGGCCCGGTCGAGCAGGAACAGCGTGCGCCGCCGTCCCCGGGCGCCCGCGCCGGGCACCTGGATCGGACCCGCCTCCGACAGGGCCAGCCGCACCGCCGGGGCCTTGGCCTCGCCCGCCGCGATCACCCACACCTCGCGGGCCGCCCGGATGGCGGGGAAGGTCAGCGAGATGCGGGTCGGCGGCGGCTTGGGCGCGCCCCGCACCGCCACGACCGTCCGCTCCTCCTCGTACAGGGCGGGCATCTCCGGGAACAGCGAGGCCACGTGCGCGTCCGGCCCGAGCCCCAGCATCAGCACGTCGAACGACGGCACCGGCCCGTGGTCCTCGGGCCGGGCCGCGGCGCGCAGTTCGGCCGCGTACCGGTCGGCGGCCGCCTCGGGATCGGCGCCGTCCGGGCCGTCGGTGGACGGCATCGGCCGCACCCGCGCCGGGTCCACGTCCACGTGGTCCAGCAGCGCCTTGCGGGCCCCGGTCTCGTTGCGCTCGGGGTCGCCGGACGGCAGGAACCGCTCGTCCCCCCACCAGATGTCCAGCGCCCGCCAGTCGATGGCGTCGCGGGCGCGGCTGGCGGCCAGCTCGGCCAGCACCGCGGTGCCCACCCCGCCGCCGGTCAGCACGATCGACGCCGAGCCGCGCGCGGCCTGCACGTCCACCAGCCGGGTCACCAGGCGGGCCGCCACCGCCCGGGCCAGCAGCTCCTGGTCGCGGTGGACCAGCACGCCCGGGGTGCTCATGTCGCCTCCGGGTCCGGCGTCTGCGCCGGGGCCGGGGCCTGCGCCGCGGCGGATTCCGCGCGCCCCTTGCCGGCGGCCAGGTCCTTGGCGAACCGCACCGCCGCCTCCCGGTACACCTCGTCGGGGTCGAGGCGCCGCAGCTCCTCGGCCAGCAGCTCGGGCATCGGGCGGCGCAGCAGGGCCACCTGCCGGTCGGGCTGCCCGGGGCGCCGCAGCGTGGCCACCCGCCCGTCGGGGCGGCAGATCTCGATGTCGCCCCGGCCGGTGGCCAGCCGGACCCCGGTGATGCCCGGGCCGTCCGAGGTGCTCCGCGACACCGGCACGCCCAGCCGCACCGACAGCCAGGCGGCCAGCAGCTCGGCGCTGGGGCTGTCCGGCTCGGCCGTCACCTCCCCGGCGGTGATCTCGTCGTGGTCCTGGTCCAGCGCGGCCGCCAGCAGCGACCGCCAGGACGTCAGCCGCGTCCAGGCGAAGTCGGTGTCGCCGGGGGAGTACCTTTCGGCCAGCCGCGCCAGCGTGCCGAGCCGGTCGCGGGCGGCGTAGGAGTCGGTGACGCGGCGCTGCGCGAGCCGGCCCAGCGGGTCGCGGCTGGGCGCCTCGGGCACCCGGCCGCCCGGCCACCACGTCACGACCGGGGTGTCCGGCATCAGCAGCGGGGTGACCACCGAGTCGGCGTGCTCGGCCAGCGGGCCGTACATGCGCAGCAGCACGGTCTCGCCGGGGCCGGTCTCGCCCATGCGGATCTCGGCGTCCAGCCGGGACGAGCTGCCGCGCGCGTCCCGGGAGATCACCGTCAGCACCCGGCAGGGGTGCTCGCGGGACGCCTCGGTCGCCGCGCGCACGGCGTCGTACTGCGCCGACTCGTCGGTCACGATGATCAGGGTGAGCACCATGCCGACCGCCGGACCGCCCATCAGGTGCCGGGCCTGCGTCAGCGCGTCCTGGATGCGGCGCGTGGTGGTGTCGGCCAGATCGATGTTCATCTCTTAGAGTCGCCTCCATGCGCGCCCGTCGCGCGCCATCAGCTCGTCGGCGCTGTCGGGCCCGTACCCGCCGGACTTGTACTGGTCGATCGTGGGCTGGCCGGCCCAGTACTCCACCACCGGGTCCAGGATCCGCCAGGACAGCTCGACCTCCTCCTGCCGCGGGAACAGCGGCGGGTCGCCGATCAGCACGTCCAGCAGCAGCCGCTCGTAGGCCTCGGGGGAGGACTCGGTGAACGACTCGCCGTAGGCGAAGTCCATGTTCACGTCCCGCACCTCCATCGAGGAGCCCGGCACCTTGGAGCCGAACCGCACCGTGATGCCCTCGTCCGGCTGCACCCGGATGACCAGGGCGTTCTGCCCCAGCTCCTCGGTGTCGGTCTCGGAGAACGGCAGGTGCGGCGCGCGCTGGAACAGCACCGCGACCTCGGTGACCCGGCGGCTGAGCCGCTTGCCGGTGCGCAGGTAGAACGGCACGCCGGCCCAGCGCCGGTTGCCGATCTCCAGCTTGACCGCGGCGTAGGTCTCGGTGCGCGAGTCGGCGGGGATGCCCTCCTCCTCCAGGTAGCCGCGCACCTTCACGCCGCCCTGCCAGCCGGCGGCGTACTGGCCGCGGGCGGTGGCCAGCGCCAGGTCGCCGGGGATGCGCACCGCCGACAGCACCTTGGCCTTCTCGGCCCGCACCGCCTCGGCGCTGAAGGAGGTGGGCGGCTCCATCGCGGTCAGCGCCAGCAGCTGCAGCAGGTGGTTCTGGATGACGTCGCGGGCGGCGCCGATGCCGTCGTAGTACCCGGCCCGGCCGCCGATGCCGATGTCCTCGGCCATCGTGATCTGCACGTGGTCGACGTACGACCGGTTCCAGATCGGCTCGAACATCTCGTTGGCGAACCGCAGCGCCAGGATGTTCTGCACGGTCTCCTTGCCGAGGTAGTGGTCGATCCGGAAGATCGACTCCTCGGGGAAGACGCGGTGCACGGTGTCGTTGAGCTCGATCGCGCTGGCCAGGTCGTGGCCGAAGGGCTTTTCGATGACCACCCGCCGCCACGACCCCGCCGACCGCTCCGCCAGCCCGGCGGCCTGCAGCTGCTCGACCACCTGGGGGAAGAACTTCGGCGGGATGGACAGGTAGAAGGCGTAGTTGCCGCCGGTGCCGCGGGTCTGGTCCAGCTCCTTGAGCGCCATCGCCAGCGCCTCGAACGCGCCCGGGTCGCTGAACTCGCCGGGCACGAAGTGGATGCCCTCGGCCAGGTGCCGCCAGACGTCCTCCCGGAAGGGGGTGCGGGCGTACTGCTTGACCGAGTCGTAGGCGATCTGCCGGAAGTCCTCGTGCTCCCAGGCCCGGCGGGCGAAGCCCACCAGCGAGAAGCCCGGCGGAAGCAGCCCCCGGTTGGCCAGGTCGTAGATGGCGGGCAGCAGCTTCTTGCGCGACAGGTCTCCGGTGACTCCGAACAGAACCAGGACACAGGGCCCGGCCACCCGGGGGAGCCGCTTGTCCCGCGGGTCCCGGAGCGGGTTGTGTGCGATGGTCACGTGGCGGCCCTCTCTTCCCGCGTCGTGCCGTGGACCGTTCCTGCCCACTGATTCATCCTGCTATCTCCCGTGGCCGCGCGCGTTCCCCGGGTTCCCCCCGTACGCGGGCCGTCGTGTTCGGTCGCATCTTGGGTCGGATGTCGGCTTGCGTGTCGTGGTACGTGCGCTCCCGGTCCGTGCGCTCGATCACCTGCGCAAGGTGCACCTGTGCTCGGTGTACCTGTGCTCGGTGTACCTGTGCTCGGCCAGGACGAGCTCATGCCCCTCCCCGGGCGAGTTCGAGCAGCCGGGCCAGGCCCGACCGGCGGTCCTGCAGATGCAACCGGACCACCGGGCGGCCGCCGCGGCGCGCCGCCCGTGCCGCGGCCAGTGCCCGCGCCGACTGCGCGGCGCCCAGCCCGCGAGGCCGTCCGGCGACCGGCACGTCCCGTGCGGCGTTTCCGGTCAGCATCAGGTAGACGCCCCGCTCGCGGCGATCATTCCCGGTCGCCGGGAGCCGGCGGCCCCAGGTCACCGTCACGGGCCGGGAGGTGCGCGCGGCCAGCAGCCCGGCCAGCCGCCTGACCTGCGCGCCCTGCCCGTGCCGGCGGTCGGGGTCGAGGAAGGCGACGATCGCCAGATGCCCGTCGTCGGTGACCCGCCAGGCCAGCGCGTCCAGCAGGGCGGGCAGGTCGGCGCAGGCGGCCAGGTCGGGGTCGGCGGTGTGCGCCGCCACGGCCGCGTCCCCGTGCCCGTCGACGAAGACCGGCTCGCCGGCGGTATCCGGGGCGGCGGCCTCGTCGTCGGCGGGGTCGGCGGCGGGGTCGGCGGCGGGGGAGGCGAGCGGGTCCTCGCCCAGCAGGTGCCCGGCCACGGCCGCCGCGTACTCCCACACCGCCAGCTGCGCGGCGAGCGGCCCGGACACCGTGACGTCGTCCTGCCGCGGCCGCCCGTCCACGGTCACCAGGAACAGGTCGTCGTCGGGCAGCACCGGCAGGCCGCCGTGCTGCACGACCGGAAGCAGCCGCCCGTGCGTCGCCCCGGCCAGCATGGGGGCGATCCAGTCGGCCAGCTCCGGAGGGGCCGCCGAGTACCCGCCCAGCACGACCGTGCCGCGGCCCGCGCGCGCCGTGCCGCCCAGGACCGCGCCCAGCACCAGGCCCGGGTTGTTCTCCGGACGGGTCAGGGCGGGCAGCACCGCGGTCGCCGCGTCCAGCACCGCCGCCACGTCCGCCCCGGCCAGCCCCGCGGGGACCAGCGCGTACGGCGACAGCGCCCCGAACACCGTGGGCGACGGGGCCTCGACCACCTCGTGGCCCGCCTCGGCGGCCAGCTTGGCGGACCGGCTCCCGGCGGGCGCGACCGTCACGAACCGCCGCGCCGTCTCGGCCGGGGACAGCCCCAGCTCCCCGAACAGCGCCGCGAACGCCCCGCACAGGGCGCCGGTGTCGGGGTCGTCCCCGCACACGACGACGAGGGTGCGGCCGAGCCGCCCGCGGTCGGCGGCCAGCCGCGCCACCGGCCCCGGGTCGCCGCCGTCGAACACCGTCAGCGGGCCGCCGCCCTCCGCCGGCCGCCCGGGCGGCTCGCGCCCGGCGAGCCAGTGGCGGACGATCACATCGGCGGCGCG
>NZ_BAABDO010000098.1:0-24980 GCF_039539665.1 Actinomadura keratinilytica | reverse complement strand
CCGCCGGACATTTTCTTCGATGAAAGGCCCCCGCCTTGATGGCGGGGGCCTTTCCGTTTTCTCCGGGGGGCTTGTTTCTGAGGGGGTGAGGCCTGCTGCGGGGTGGTTGCCTGGGGGAGTGCCGCTCGTGGCCTGGGACGTGTGTCGAAGTGAGGCGAGCGTCGCCGCCCATGGTCCCGGTTGCGGGAGGTTAGGCCCGACAGCAGCAGTGGTCGTCCACCCGCCTTCGACCCGGCCGACCACCGGGGACGCCATACCGTCGGGTACGGCCGCGCCGCCCCCGGGCGCCATCGGGCCGGCCGTGCACCCGCCATGTCGAGCTCGCCGCCCGCCATCAGGCTCTTCTCTGGCTCCACCTACTTTGAAACACGGCCTAGCTGCACACCGTGGTGGACGACCACTCCCGCCTCGCCTACACCGAGATCCTGGGCGATGAGACCGCGGCCACCTGCGCCGCGTTCCCGGTCCGCGCCACGGCGTGGTTCGCCGCCCGCGGCATCACCATCCGGCGCGTTCTGACCGACAACGCCTGGGCCTACAGCACGACCACTGGTGCGCCACCTGCGCCCAGATGGGCATCGCCGTTTGGACCCGGCCCTGGCGGCCCCAGACCGACGGCCAGGCCGAACGGTTCCGCCGCACCCTGCTGGAGCAGTAGGCCTACCAGCGGCCCTACGCCTCCGAAGCCGAGCGGCAGGCCGCTTTCGGCGACTGGCTGGACTGGTACGACCACCACCGACCCCACGCCGGCATCGCGGGCCGAACACCAGCCGACCGTGTCACCAACCTGTCCGAGCAGCCGGGTCGCCCCGCCGCTTATGCGGCCCTGTGGCACCACCGCCGCCATGTGCGAGCGGGCAGGGACGGCGGCCACCTGCTCTTGACCTGACCGCTTCGCCGACGCCGCAAGGCCATCGACCGGCTCAAGAGACGGACGCGGCGGCGCCACCGGCGCCATGCTGCGTGTGTGGGAGCCGTGGAGTCGCCCTGGTGACTGGTACGGGCTGCGGTCCCTCGGGGTGAACCCTGATCGCCGCCGTGCATGGATGTGAGGGGCGGTGCGTGTCGTCGGCGGATTGTTGTCCGGTTCTTCGCAAGGTCGGCTGATCACGAGCGTTCGTCGATCACCAGAGGCGGCGTGTTCCGGACGGTCGGTGCCGCGAGTGTTCTGTGCGAAGAGGTGGGTGGGGTTCGGTGGTGATGTTTTTGCGGTCTGGCGCTGGCCGGCTGACGGCTGGACGGGGTGGACTTCTCGGTCGGGCGTTCGAGTGCTGCATTTTCGAGCTTCAGATTTCGTTGCGGAGGATGCTGTAGACGACGGCGTCCCGCCACTCCCCGTCGCGGAACGTGTAGCTCCGCAAGATCCCCTCGCGGGTGAAACCGGCCTTCTCCAGGGCGCGTTGCGCGGCCACGTTGGAGACCTCCGTGTCCGCCTCGACGCGCATCGCCTGGGTGTGGGCGAACAGGTAGCGGGCCAGCAGACGTTGGGCCTCCGCGCCGTAGCCGCGGCCGCGTGCACCCGGCAGCAGGATGATTCCGATGTTCCAGCAGAACGAGCCGGTGCCGGTCACGACCTTGCGCCAGGCCATGAAACCGAGGCGTTCGGCGCCGCGGACCACCATGAGTCGGCCGCCGTCGTCCCCCAGCAGCCCGTTGTCCGCCCATTGGCGCCGCAGCCGGCCGGGGTCGGTATAGCCGAACCACTGGAACGGGCTCGTGTATTCGGGGTCCAGGGCGAATCGGTCGAGCAGCGGCAGATCCGTTTCGTGGACCGGACGCAATGCGACTTGATCATGAAACATGATCAACAACGGTAGGACGTCTTCCGGCAGACCGCCAGGAATCAGGACAAGACTTGTCAGTGAATTCTGACATGGGAGCACGGCGGTGGGAGGACGCCCGACGAGTAGGGCTTCAGGCGGTGTGGTCCCGCAGGGCCAGGTCGAGGGTCGAGGCCCACTGCCGCAGCAGGCGGGAGCGGCGGGCGGAGTCGTCGGTGAGCAGGTCGGCCAGGCCGAGCCCGCGGACGAGGTCGAGCGTGGCCTGGACCATCTCGCGCACGCCGGGCACGGACTCGTCCGCGCCGAGGGCCTCCACGGTGAGGCGGTGCGCCGCCCGGCCCACCCGCGCCTCCAGCGGGACGACCTGCGCACGCAACTGCTCGTCCGAGCTGGCGGCGACCCACAGTTGCAGTGCCGCGCGGAACAGCGGGCTGGTGTACATCTCCGCGAGCATGGTGAGGACGTCCAGGGTGGGCAGGCGTCGTCCGGCCAGTGCGTTGAGATGCTCGCGCACCTGCCGCAGGCGCACCTCGGTGCCGTACTCGACGGCGGCCGTCACCAGTTCCTCGCGGGTGCGGAAGTGGTGCTGCGCGGCGCCCCGGGACACTCCGGCGCGTTCGGCGACCACGGCGACTGTCGTGCGGCTCCAGCCGAGGGAGGACAGGCAGTCGACGGCGGCCTCCAGCAGCCGCTGCCGGGTGGCGCGGCTGCGGTCCTGCCGCGGCTCGCGTACCGCCTGTGTCGGTTCCATGGCGTTCCAGTCAACCAGACCGGCCGACCCAAAAACAATCAAGCACGATTGATTTCTTCGCGGCGGGGTGGCAGGGTTCACCCATGACCCGACCGCCACGTCCGTCCGCCGTCCGGTCATGACGCCTCCCCGGCCCGGGCGCGCCCGCGGCGCCGTCACCGATGTGAGTACGGGGACGGCGGCCACCTGTCTTCCCGGGCGGTGCCGAAAGGTTCGGCGGGAGCCCGCGGCGCGTACGGCCTGCGGCGAGAACGGCGGCGGCCGTCTTGGATCGCAGGACGGCGACCTGTCGCCCGGAAGAGGCCGAGGGGCGGGGTGTTCCATCGCCGGGATGCTTCCTTCTCCGGGTGGACAGCAGAACGGCTGGGGAACGCCGGCGGCGGGCCCGGCCTTTCGGCCTCGGATGCATGGTGCGGTTGCGTCGGGCACGGGAGTGCCCGGTGTCGGCAGAGGGTTCAGGCTCGTTGCCTGGCGCGACGTGCGGTGTCTCGAGATGCGTCCTGGTGGCGTGGGCCGTTTTCGCCGGGCGGACCAGACGGAGACAGGGGCTTGTTGCCGCCTGGGGCCGCTGTGGAGTCACCTCGGGCGGGAAATGCCGGAGTTCGGCCGGTCGGCGGTGGCGTGCGCCGAGGCGGAGGTTGGGAATCTACAACGTAAAGGTGGTCGGCTTGTTGCGGAAAGGTGAGTGGTGATGGGCGCTCGGGGCCCGGCGGTCGGCCGCGGCGCCGTCCGGCCGTTGCGCAGTTCGCTCGACGTCGGCAGTCCCGCCTACCGGGAGCGGCGTGCGGCGATGCTCGACAAGCTCGCCGCGCTGGAGGCCGAGCATGCCAAGGCGCTGGCCGGGGGCGGGGAGAAGTACGTGGCCCGGCATCGCAAGCGCGGCAAGCTGCTGGCGCGCGAGCGGATCGAGCTGCTGCTCGATCCCGACTCGCCGTTTCTGGAGCTGAGTCCGCTGGCCGCGTGGGGCACCGATTTCCCGGTCGGTGCGAGCGTGGTCACCGGGATCGGGGTCGTCGAGGGCGTCGAGTGCATGATCGTCGCCAATGATCCGACGGTCCGGGGCGGGGCCAGCAATCCGTGGACGGTGCGCAAGATCTTCCGGGCGTCCGACATCGCGCTGGAGAACCGGCTGCCGCTGATCAACCTGGTCGAGTCGGGCGGCGCCGATCTGCCCTCGCAGAAGGAGATCTTCATTCCGGGCGGGCGGCTGTTCCGCGACCTGACCCGGCTGTCGGCGGCCGGGATCCCCACGATCGCGCTGGTGTTCGGTAACTCCACGGCGGGCGGGGCGTACATCCCGGGGATGTGCGACCACGTGGTCATGGTCCGGGAGCGGGCGAAGGTGTTCCTGGGCGGGCCGCCACTGGTGAAGATGGCCACCGGGGAGGAGGCCGACGACGAGGAGCTGGGCGGCGCCGAGATGCACGCCCGCACGTCCGGCCTGGCCGACTACCTGGCCGCGGACGAGCCGGACGCGCTGCGCCTGGGCCGGCAGATCGTGGCGCGGCTCAACCACCGCAGGCTGGGGCCGGCGCCGGGGCCGGTCCGCGAGCCGCTGTACGACGCCGAGGAGCTGGCCGGCATCGTCCCCGAGGATCTGCGGACGCCGTTCGACCCGCGGGAGGTGATCGCGCGGATCGCGGACGGCTCGGAGTTCGACGAGTTCAAGCCGCTGTACGGGGCCAGCCTGGTGACCGGCTGGGCGCGCCTGCACGGGTATCCGGTGGGGATCCTGGCCAACGCGCAGGGCGTGCTGTTCAGCCAGGAGGCGCAGAAGGCGGCGCAGTTCATCCAGCTGGCCAACCAGGCGGACACGCCGCTGCTGTTCCTGCACAACACCACCGGCTACATGGTCGGCAGGGAGTACGAGCAGGCCGGCATCATCAAGCACGGCGCACTGATGATCAACGCGGTGGCCAACAGCCGGGTGCCGCACATCTCGATCGTCATGGGCGCCTCGTACGGGGCGGGGAACTACGGCATGTGCGGCCGGGCGTACGACCCGCGGTTTCTGTTCACCTGGCCGAGCGCGAAGTCGGCGGTGATGGGGCCGCAGCAGCTGGCCGGGGTGCTGTCGATCGTGGCGCGGCAGGCCGCCGAGGCGCGCGGCCAGGTCTACGACGCCGAGCAGGACCGGGCCATGCGGGAGATGGTCGAGTCGCAGATCGAGGCCGAGTCGCTGCCGTTCTTCCTGTCCGGGCGGCTCTACGACGACGGGGTGATCGACCCGCGGGACACCCGGACCGTGCTCGGCATCTGCCTGTCGGTGATCCACAACGCGCCCGTGGCCGGGGCCGAGGGCTTCGGCGTCTTCCGGATGTGAGGTCATGATCGAGTCTGTGCTGGCGGCCAATCGCGGCGAGATCGCCCGCCGTGTGTTCCGTACCTGCCGCGACCTGGGCATCGGCACGGTCGCGGTGTTCTCCGACGCCGATGCCGGCGCGCCGCACGTCGCCGAGGCGGACGCGGCGGTGCGGCTGCCGGGGGTGGCGCCCGCCGACACCTACCTGCGCGGCGACCTGATCGTGGCGGCGGCGCGGGCGGCGGGGGCGGACGCGGTGCATCCCGGTTACGGGTTCCTGTCGGAGAACGCCGAGTTCGCCCGCGCGGTCGAGGCGGCGGGGCTGACGTGGATCGGCCCGCCGCCGGAGGCGATCGCGGCGATGGGGTCGAAGATCGAGGCGAAGAAGCTGATGGCCGCCGCGGGCGTGCCGGTGCTGCCGGAGCTGGACCCGGACGCGGTGGCGGCCGGGGATATGCCGGTCCTGGTGAAGGCGTCGGCGGGCGGCGGCGGACGCGGCATGCGGGTCGTGCGGGCCGTCGGCGACCTGGCCGGTGCCGTCGCGGCGGCCCGGCGGGAGGCGCAGTCGGCGTTCGGCGACCCGGCGGTGTTCTGCGAGCCGCTGCTGGAGCGGGCCCGGCACGTCGAGGTGCAGGTGCTGGCCGACCGGCACGGCACGGTGTGGGCGCTGGGGGAGCGGGAGTGCTCGATCCAGCGCCGGCACCAGAAGATCGTGGAGGAGGCGCCGTCGCCGGCCGTCACGCCGGAGCTGCGCGCGCGGCTGTGCGCGGCGGCGGTCGACGCGGCCCGTGCGATCGGCTACGTCGGCGCGGGCACGGTGGAGTTCCTGCTGGCCGGGGACGGGCGGTTCTTCTTCCTGGAGATGAACACGCGGCTGCAGGTGGAGCATCCGGTCACCGAGTGCCTGTACGGGGTGGACCTGGTGCGGCTGCAGATCGAGGTGGCCGAGGGCCGGGCGCTGCCCGCCGCCCCTCCGGCGCCCCGGGCCGGGCACGCGATCGAGGTGCGGCTGTATGCGGAGGATCCCGCCGCGGGGTGGCGGCCGGGCAGCGGGGTCCTGCACACGTTCGACGTTCCGGGGGTGGACGCCGCGTTCGGCGATCCGGGGCGTGGCGGCGGGTACGGGCTGCGGCTGGACGCGGGGGTGCGGGGCGGCGACGAGGTCGGCGTCCACTACGACCCGATGCTCGCCAAGGTCGTCGCGTGGGAGGCGACCCGGGCCGGTGCGGCGCGCAGGCTCCGGGCGGCCCTGGCGGGGGCGCGGCTGCACGGCGTCACCACCAACCGCGATCTGCTGGTGCGGGTGCTGGCCGAGCCGGCGTTCCTGGCCGGGGACACCGACACCGGGTATCTCGACCGGGTGGGCCTGGACGTGCTGGCCGCGCCGCTGGCCGGCGAGCGCGCCGTCCGGCTGTCGGCGTTGGCGGCGGCCCTGGCCGACGCCGAGCTCAACCGGGCCGCCGCGCCGGTGCAGCGGGGCCTGCCGTCGGGGTGGCGCAATGTGCCGTCGCAGCTGCAGCGCAAGGCGTTCGAGGGGCCGGACGGCGCGGTGCTGGAGGTCGCCTACCGGCTGGGGCGCGGCGGCCTGACCGCCGAGGGGCACGGCGACGTGGAGCTGGCCGGCGCGGTCGTCACCGACGAGGCGCGGGGCGAGGTGGCGGTGGCGCTGGACGCGGCCGGGGTGCGGCGGGTGTTCCGGGTGCGGGCCGTCGGCGACCGGCTGTTCGTCGACTCGCCGCTGGGGCCGGTGGCGCTGCGGGCGCTGCCGCGTTTCGCCGAGCCGGAGGACGCGGTGGCGCCCGGGTCGCTGCTGGCGCCGATGCCCGGCACGGTCGTGCGGGTGGACGCCGAGCCCGGTGACGTCGTGGCCGCGGGGCGGACGCTGGTGGTGCTGGAGGCGATGAAGATGGAGCACGCCGTCGCCGCGCCCGCCGCCGGGACCGTGGCCGAGGTGAACGTGGCCGCCGGGCAGCAGGTGGAGGCGGGCGCCGTCCTCGCCGTGATCGCCGAGCCGCCGTCCGCCGGGCCGCCGCCGGAGGAGGAGTCCGGCGGGCCGTCATCGTCCGAAAGGGAACCCGAGTGAGTTTCGTGGAGAGTGAGGAGCGGCGGGCCCTGCGCGAGGCCGTCGCCGCCCTGGGCGCCAAGTACGGGCACGAGTACTACATCGAGAAGGCACGCAGCGGGCAGAAGACCAGCGAGCTGTGGGCCGAGGCCGGGCGGCTGGGGTATCTGGGCGTCAACGTGCCCGAGGAGTACGGCGGCGGGGGCGGCGGCATCGGCGACCTGGCGGCGGTGTGCGAGGAGCTGGCCGCGGCGGGCTGCCCGCTGCTGCTCATGGTGGTGTCCCCGGCGATCTGCGCGACGATCATCGCGCGGTCCGGCACGGCCGAGCAGAAGCAGCGGTGGCTGCCCGGGTTCGCCGACGGGTCGGTGACGATGGCGTTCGCGATCACCGAGCCGGACGCGGGGTCCAACTCCCACCGCATCACCACCACCGCGCGCCGCGACGGCGACGGGTGGGTGCTGAGCGGGCAGAAGACGTTCATCTCCGGGGTGGACGAGGCCGACGCGGTGATGGTCGTCGGCCGCACCGAGGACCAGAAGGGCGCGCTGCGGCCGTCGCTGTTCATCGTGCCGACCGACGCGCCGGGACTCACCCGGACCCCGATCGAGATGGAGATCGTCTCGCCGGAGAAGCAGTTCGTGCTGCACCTGGACGAGGTGCGGCTGCCGTACGAGGCGCTGGTCGGCGACGAGGACGGCGGGCTGCTGCAGCTGTTCGCCGGGCTCAACCCGGAGCGGATCATGGCGGCGGCGATGGGGGCGGGCATCGGCCGGCTGGCGCTCGGCAGGGCCGTCGCCTACGCCAGGGAGCGGCAGGTGTTCCGGTCGCCCATCGGGGCGCACCAGGGCATCGCGCATCCGCTCGCCCAGGCCAAGATCGAGCTGGAGCTGGCGCGGCTGATGGGGCAGAAGGCGGCCTGGCTGTACGACGCGGGCGACGACGAGGGGGCGGGCGAGGCCGCCAACATGGCCAAGTACGCCGCGGCCGAGGCCGCGGTGCGCTGCGTGGACCAGGCGATCCAGACGCACGGCGGCAACGGGCTGACCACCGAGTACGGCATCGGCATGCTGGCGGGGATGGTGCGGCTGATGCGGATCGCGCCGGTCAGCCGCGAGATGATCCTCAATTTCGTGGCCCAGCACTCCCTGGGCCTGCCCAAGTCGTACTAGCCGGACGCGCCGTCAGGACGCCTGGCGGACGTCGTCGTGGCAGGCGTCCGCCAGGCGGGCGATCTGCTCGTCCAGGGCGACGGGCGCCGACAGCCGGTTGTCGAGCTCGGTGTGGGGGACGGGCGGCGGCTCCTCCGGCCGCATCCGCGCGACGAACGCGTCGAACGCGGCGAGCTTGCCGCGGTCGCGTTCCAGACCGCGGGCGGTCAGGCGGTGCCGCAGCGTGGCGGCGTCGGTGCGGATCCACACCAGCCGCACCGGCGGCCCGCCGAGCGCGTCCACCCACTCGGCCCACCGGTCGGGGCTGCGGATCCGGCCGGTGAACGGGCCGTTCAGCAGCACCGGGCAGCCGTGGGCGCGGATCTCGCGGGCGGTGGCGGTCATGCCGTCGTACTCGTGCCGTTTGATGTGCTCGTCGTACCAGGGGCCTTCGCGTTCGCCCGGGTCGCGTCCGTGCGCGGCCAGCGTGGCGGCGACGAACGGCCCGTACATGGTGTCCTTGTCGAGCAGCGCGGGCACCGGGCGCAGCCGGGCCAGCAGCAGCGCCGCCGCGGTCGTCTTGCCGCCGCCGGGCGGGCCCGCCACGACCCAGACCGGCGCGGGCTCCGGGGCGGTCATGTGGCGGGGATCCGGGTGCGGCGGTGGGCGAGGCGGTCGATGCGCGCCTCGTCGATCTGGTGGCCGAGGCCGGGCTGGGTGAGGGGGACGCCGACCAGGCCGCCGGACGAGCGCACCGGCGGCGACACGAACGCCGGGCCGTGCGCCGGGTCGGTGACGTCGCTGGGCAGCGTGCAGCCGGGCAGGGCGGCCAGTGCCACGGCGGCGGCCTGGCCGATGCCGAACGCGCCGGCGCCGGTGCACCACACGTCCCATCCGGCGGCGTAGGCCAGGTCGTGGGCGCTGCGGGCCGCGGTGAGGCCGCCGAGGTCGCAGACGCGCAGGTTGAGCACGCGGCCCGCCTCCATGGACAGGGCGGCCTCCAGGGTGTCGGGGTCGCCGACCTCGGGGGCGACGGCGGTGGCGATCTGGCGTTGCAGACGGGCGTGCGCGCTCAGGTCGTCGGCGGGGAAGGGGCGCTCGACGGCGAGCAGCCCGTAGGAGTCCAGGGCCTCCAGCACCCGCAGGTGCTCGGGCGACTCGGTGTAGGCGTGGCCGGCGTCGGCGACCATCGCCAGCGCCGGGTAGGCGTGCCGGATGGCGCGCACCGGTTCGATGTCCCAGCCGGGGCGCACCTGCACGGTGACGCGGGTGTGTCCGGCGCCGACCGCCTGGTTGACGCGGGACACCACCGTTTCGAGCATCGGTTCGGGGGTGATGCGCACGCCGGTGACGATGGAGGTGCGGGTGCCGCCGAGGGCGTGCGCGAGGGGCAGGCCCCGCTCCCGGCACCACAGGTCCCAGCAGGCCATGTCGATGGCGGCGGCGGCGTGGCGCGAGCCGAGGTCGGCGACGGCGGACACGTCCTCGGGGCGGTCCCATTCCAGGCCGAGGACCGCCGGGCCCATCCGCTCCTCGATGTCGGCCCAGACGGGGTCGGGGCCGCGGGGGGAGTCCGGGACGGCGACCTCGCCCCAGCCGACCGTGCCGCCGCTGTCGGTGAGCCGCACGAGGATGCTTTCCGGCCGCCGTCCGCGCGGCATCGCCACGCGGAAGACGTCACACCCGTGGACCTGGGGCACCGGTGTCGTCCTTCCCGGAGGAGAAACTTTCACCCTCCATGATCCCCCCTCCGGGGACCTGTGCCGACATCCCGCGAGCCGGCGCGGCGGGGGGAGGCGGCCGGGCGGTCGCCGTCAGAGGGCGGCGGGCGTCAGGGGCAGGTGGCGTCCAGCGACACCGGCTTGGTCTGCCGGCCCGCCTCGGCGGAGGAGGAGGCGCGCGGCGTCCGGCTCGCGCGGGGCGACGCCGAACCCGAGCCCGACGCGGACGCCGACGGCGAGGGGGAGGCGCTCTCGGACGGGGTGGCCACGGCCTGCGCCGCCAGGCGGCGGATCAGCGCGTAGTCGGGGTTGCCGGTGTAGATCAGCGGCGGCACGAACTGCAGGCTGGTGACCTGGCCGCCGTCGTTGAACTTCTTGGACAGGGTGATGAACGCCGGCAGCAGCTCCTGCGGGATGTCGGTGGAGATGGCGCGCTTGGTGGCGGCGGCCAGCCGGTCGAAGCTGGTCAGCACGGTCTGCGGGTCGGCTTGCCGGGCGATGGCGCGCAGCAGGCACTTCTGCCGCCCCATCCGGGTGTAGTCGTCGCTGTAGGTGCGGGACCGGCCGTACCACAGCGCCTCCTTGCCGGACAGCGTGCGGTCGCCGGGCTGCAGCACGCCGCCCTCCAGGCCGTAGTGGATCGGCTGGGTGATCTTGATCTTGACGCCGCCGATGGCGTCGATGATGTCGGCGAAGCCGAACATGTCGACCAGCACGTAGTAGTCGACGGGGAGGCCGAGGATGCCGCTGATGGTGGCCTTGAGCAGTTCGGGGCCGCGCTCGTTCTTGCGGGCGCCGGGGACGATGTCGGGGTGGTCCTCGGCGTACTGGTAGACCTCGTTGAGCAGGCCCGGGGTGGCGGGGCCGTCGCCGGTGAAGCCGTAGGGGAACCGGTCGCGGGCCGGGCCCGGCGGCATCGGCACCCGCTCGAGGTTGCGCGGCAGGCTGAGCAGGACGGTGTCGCCGGTCTTGGTGTCGATGCTGGCCACCGTCATGCTGTCGGTGCGCACGCCCTCGCGGTTGGCGGCCGCGTCGCCGCCGAGCAGCAGCACGTTGACGCGGCGCTGCCCGTTCCAGGGGTCCTTGACGTTGATGGGGCGGCCGTGGCTGTCACCGGTGCGGAAGATGCTGGTCAGCGCGTCCCGGTAGAGGTAGGTGCTGTAGCCGGCCCAGGCGGTCGGCAGCGCGACGGCGAAGCACAGCACGATGACGCCCGCCACGCCCAGGCTGCGCGCGCCCAGCGACAGCGCCTCGGGCCGCACGATCTGGTACGAGCGGATCACCACGGTGATCCACAGCAGGCCCAGCGCGAGGATCCCGGCGGCCAGGCCCGTCAGCCAGTCCGGCCGCACGGCCAGCTGCAGCAGGTCGGCGCGGAAGAACAGCCCGGCGACCGCGCCGGCGGCGGCCAGCGCCACGAACAGCCCCAGCAGCAGCCCGCCCGCCCAGCGGCGGCCGACCCGCAGGTGCGCCACGCCCCACACCAGGGTGGACGCCAGGGTCAGGCCGAGCGCGGAAAGGAGCCCACGGGTCTTGGGGGCGGTGCTTTCGGCGTCCTCGTCCTCCTCAGAGGCGGGACGCGCCGCCGACCGACTCGCCATGTACGCTCCGATCCCCACGCACGCTGTGAACAGGGCTCCCGCCTACATTATGGACGCGCGGAAGGGTCTCGGGGTTGCGGAGCCGTGGGCCGCCGCCCTTCGCGGCATGTTAGGCGCAGCTTTTACCGAGCATATGCAAGCCGGCGGCGTTGTCGGTTCCGTTCCGGGACTTTGCGATCGCCCGGGCGGTCATCCGCCGGATGGCGCGGTAGTCGGGGTCGCCGGTGCGCACCAGCGGCGGCACGAACTGCAGCACGGCGACCTCGGCGCCGCGCACCCGCGCGGCCAGCCGCACCAGGTCGGGCAGCAGGGCGCGCGGCAGGTCGGTGCTGACCGAGCGGGAGACGGTCCGCGACAGCCGCTGGAAGCCGCGCAGCACCGGCAGCGGGCGGGCCTGCCGGGCGATCGCCCACAGCAGGCACTTCTGCCGGGCCATCCGGTCGTAGTCGTCGGAGCCGGTGCGCGACCGCCCGTACCACAGGGCCTCGCGTCCGGTCAGCCGCCGGCAGCCGCGCGGCAGCACGCCGCGGGGGATCTGCTCGCGCGGCACGGGCACGGGCCGGCCGAGGCACACCCGCACGCCGCCCATGGCGTCCACCAGCTCCCGGAAGCTGCGCATGTCGATCATGGCGTAGTAGGGCACCGGGCGGCCCAGGATGTGGCCGACGGTCCGCTTCAGCAGCTCGGCGCCGGGGTCGCGGACGCGGCGGCCGGCGCCGTCGGCCAGCACCTCCGGGCGGGCGCGGCCGAGTGCGTACACCGCGTTGAGTAGTTCGTCCGGGGGGAAGGGGACGTGCCGGCGGCCCGACCACACCGGCACGTGCTGCAGGTTGCGCGGCAGGCCCAGCAGCAGCGTGCGGCCGGTGCGGGTGTCGATGCTGGCGACGGTCATGCTGTCGGTGCGCAGCCCGGGCCGGGTGACGTCGGCGTCGGCGCCGATCAGCAGCACGTCCAGGCGGGGCGGCAGCGCCGAGGGCTCTTCGGCGGGCGGCGCGGCGGGGCGCGGCACGGGTCGGCCGGGGGTGACGGACGGCAGCGCGGCCGGGGCGGGGCCGCCGCCGGGGAAGAGGCGGTCGAGCAGGTCGCGTTGCAGCGTGCCGTAGTGCGCCACGGTCAGCGGCGGAAGCGCGGCCAGCGCGCAGACGACCGCGACGGCGGCGCCGCCGAACAGCCGCAGCGACCACGCCAGCCCGGCGGGGCGCAGCACGGCGTAGGAGCGGACGATCAGCAGCGTCCACAGCGCGGCCAGCGCCGCGCAGCCGACGACCAGCCCGGCCAGGCGGTCCGGGCGGACGGCCGCGTCCACCAGCGCCGGCCGCAGCCGGTCGGCGGCCAGCACCGCGCCGCTGAGCGCCAGCGTGTAGGACAGCAGCAGCGCCGTGCCCGTGCGGACTCTTCCCGCGCGCAGGTGCGCCATGCCGGGGAGCACCGCCGACACCGCCGTGACCAGCAGCGTCTCCCCGAGCCCGCGCCACGGCGCGTCGCCGTCCATGTCGCCTCTCCCTCCGAACCGCCTCGGGGGGACAGGGTCACGCGGCCGTCACCGCGCACGCCATCGCGGACGCGGCCGGTTGTGGTTTTCGGACCCGCCGTCTACCAGCTCGTGGCCAGCGGCATTCCCTCGGCGTAGCCGGAGGCGCTCTGCACGCCGACGACCGCGCGCTCGTGGAACTCCTCCAGGGTGCGGGCGCCGGCGTAGGTGCAGGCGCTGCGCAGCCCGGCGACGATCGAGTCGAGCAGGTCCTCCACGCCGGGACGCTCGGGGTCCAGGTACATGCGGGAGGTGGAGATGCCCTCCTCGAACAGGGCCTTGCGGGCCCGGTCGAAGGGGGAGTCCTCGGAGGTGCGCAGCCGCACCGCGCGCGCCGAGGCCATGCCGAAGCTCTCCTTGTAGAGCCGTCCGTCGGCGTCGCGCTGCAGGTCGCCCGGCGACTCGTAGGTCCCGGCGAACCAGGAGCCGATCATCACGTTGGCGGCGCCGGCGGCCAGGGCCAGCGCCACGTCGCGCGGGTGGCGGATGCCGCCGTCGGCCCACACGTGCCGGCCCAGGCGGCGCGCCTCGGCGGCGCACTCCAGCACCGCGGAGAACTGCGGGCGGCCCACCCCGGTCATCATCCGCGTGGTGCACATCGCGCCCGGCCCGACGCCGACCTTGACGATGTCGGCGCCCGCCTCGACCAGGTCGCGCACGCCCTCGGCGGTGACCACGTTGCCCGCCACGACCGGCACGGACGGGTCCAGCCCGCGCACCGCCCGCAGCGCGCTGATCATCTTCTCCTGGTGGCCGTGCGCGGTGTCCACGACCAGCAGGTCGGCGCCGGCCTCCAGCAGCGCCTTGGCCTTGCCCGCCACGTCCCCGTTGACGCCGATGGCCGCGGCGATCCGCAGCCGCCCGGCGGCGTCCACGGCGGGCGTGTACAGGGTGGCGCGCAGCGCGCCGACGCGGGTGAGGACGCCGGCAAGGCGGCCGTGCTCGTCGACGACCGGGGCGAGCCGGTGCCCGCGCCCGTGCAGCCGGTCGAACGCCTCGTGCGGGTCGATGCCGTCGGGCAGCGTCAGCAGGTCGCGGGACATGATGTCGCGCAGCTGGGCGAAGCGGTCCACGCCCTGGCAGTCGGCCTCGGTGACCACCCCGACGGGGCGGTCGTCCTCGACGACGATCACGGCGCCGTGGGCGCGCTTGTGCAGCAGCGCCAGCGCCTCGCCCGCGGTGGAGTGGGGGTCCAGGCGGATCGCGGTGTCGTATACCAGGTGGCGGCGCTTGACCCAGCCGATCACGTCGGCGACCACGTCGACCGGGATGTCCTGGGGGATCACCGCGATGCCGCCGCGGCGGGCGATCGTCTCGGCCATCCGCCGGCCCGACACGGCCGTCATGTTGGCGACGACGATCGGCACGGTGGTCCCGCTGCCGTCGGCGGTGGACAGGTCCACCTCCAGCCGCGACCCGACCGCGGAGCGCCGGGGGACCATGAAAACGTCGTTATACGTGAGGTCGTGAGCGGGGTGCTCACCGTTCAGCAGGCGCACGGCTCTACTACACACCAATCGCGGTCAAACTGGCTGGATCACCGTACATTGTGATCCATACCCCCGGGTGCTCCCGCCAAGCCGGGGCGGCCCCGGCGCCGTCCGCGCTTCCCTCGGGGGCGGCGGGCGTACTACCTGAGGGTGACGGAGAGCTGCCCTCAGGGCCGCTGCCAGCGCTTTCCCGCGTGGCCGGTGTGATGACGCGGGCAAGAGTCGATATGTGGGCAACGTGAGGTTTCGCTCTCTGTAAAGTTACCTCTTGACGATCCTGTCGGCTCGTTGCAGTTTTCTTACATGTGCCTCACGCGGACGGCTGCTTCCCGTAGGAGGCGTCACAGCAGAACACCGGGAGAAGCGCATGCATGTCACGCTGGCGGACCCGGTGTGCCGCGTCCGCCCGCGCCGGGGTCCGTCCCGCCCGGCAAGTGATCGTCGCAGTTGTCGTCCGGTGCCGTGCCGTCGCCCAGCGTCACCGTCCGCACACGATGATCCCGCCGGCGTTGCGCTGCCGTACCGGATTGCGCGGCACCCGATCGTCGCCGCCACGAGCGGACGCCGACGCATCGACGGTCGCCGGGCTGGACGAACACGAGCAAGATCAATATTTGACGTCAGACCGTCCCCGAATGGAATGATCTTGCAGTCATTGGCAAAACGATTCATTGCGTGTCGAGGAGGAGAGCCGTGCTGGATGCGGTCGACGCCGTGCTCGTCCGCGAGCTCCAGCGGGATGGCAGGGCGACGTTCCAGGCGCTCGCCGACCGCGTCGGGCTGTCCCGCACGGCCGTGCGGGCGCGGGTGCAGCACCTTCTCGAGTCCGAGGTGGTGCGCGTCGTCGGCATCGTGCACGCCGCGGTGGTCGGCGCGGAGGCGATCGGGCACGTCTCGGTCACCGTCGACGGCTCGGCCCGGGAGGTCGCCGGGATCATCGCCGCCCGGCCCGCGGTCAGCTTCGCCGCGCTGACGGCCGGCCCGCACGACCTGGTCGCCCAGGTGCGCACCCGCGACGACGCGGCCCTGGCCGCCGAGGTGGACCACATCCGCTCGGTGCCCGGCGTGCGCGCCGCCGAGGTGTTCCGGTCGGTGACCACGGTCCGCGACACCCACTCGGTGGTGCGCGAACTGGGCGAGGTGAGCCTCGACGACATCGACTGGCGGCTGCTGCAGGAGCTGCAGCGCGACGGCCGCGCGCCCTACACCCGGCTGGCCAACATCATCGGCCTGTCGCAGGCCGCCACCCGGGCCCGCGTGGTCCGCCTGATGCGCTCGGGCGTCATCCAGGTGACCGGGCTGGCCGACCCGCACGCCCTGGGCGCCCGCGAGCTGGGCGGCTTCGGGCTGGCGGTCACCGGCGGGCTGCGGCGCGTCGCCGAGGCGGTCGCCGAGCAGGACGGCGTGCGCTACGTGGCGACCGGCTTCGGCCGCTACGACATCGTCGGGCAGGCCGAGGCGCCCTCCCGCGCCGAGCTGGTGTCGGTGCTGGACGCCATCCGGGCGGTGCCCGGCGCGACCGTCCGCGAGTCCTGGCACCACCTGGACGTGGTGAAGGAGTCCTACGCCGTCGAGCTGCCGGACAAGCCGCTCAACGGAGCCGTCCGCCCCGGCGGGCACTGACCTTCCAACCCGGCGGCCCTTCCGGCCGTCCGGCGCCGCGGTCCGGCCGTCACGGGAGCGCTTCCACCCCGGCGGCCGGGGCCGTGCGCGGCCACCGCCCCGGCACGGGGCCGGCGGCGGGGCGGTGGCGGGCCGGCGGGCCGGCGGTAGGTCGGTGGCGGGTCAGCGCTGCTCGCGGACGGCGTCCTTGGCGAACGCCAGGAAGTCGCGGGCCGCCGGGGGCAGCCGCCGGCGCGTGTGCACCAGGCCGATCAGGCGGGTCAGCGGCGGGCCGAACGAGCGGACCGCCAGCCCGCCGGTGTCCTCGACCTGGTTGCGGACCCACACCAGCGAGCCCAGGCCCGCGCGGACCCAGTCCAGCCAGGCGGACCGCTCGTCGGACTCCACCGCGGGCACCGGCCGCACGCCGAACGGCGCCAGCAGGGCGTCCAGCTCCGCGCGGCGCGCCCCGCCCCGGGCCGGCATGATCAGGCGCAGGCCGTCCAGCGCCGCCGGCGGCACCGGTTCGCGCAGCGCCAGGCCGGGCGGGGAGACCAGCACCACCTCCCGCTCCTCCAGCGGGTGGGCGACCAGGTCGCCGGGCACCGGCAGGTCGGTCACGGCCAGGTCGGCGCGCCCGGCGCGCAGCGCCGCGGTCACCGCGTCGCGGCCCGCGCTGCGCACCACCCGCACGCGCACCGCGGGCTGCCCGCGGGCGAAGCGCGGCAGCAGACCCCCGGTCAGCTCCGGCTCCAGGGACGGCTGGGTCGCCACCCGCAGCTCGGCGCCCCGCCCGTCGGCGCGCGCCACCGACAGCCCCTCGATGGCCTCGATCGCGCCCAGGGCAACGCGGGCCTGCCGCACCACCTGCTCGCCGACGGGGGTGAGCACCACACCGCGGCCGGAACGGGCGAACAGCTCCACGCCGAGCTCGCGTTCCAGCTCGCGGACCGCCCGCGACAGCGCGGGCTGGGCGACGTAGAGCGCCTGTGCCGCCGACGTCATCGTCCCGTGGTCGGCGGTCGCCACGACATAGCGCAGCTGCCGCAGATTCATGCCCCGACCGTATGCCAACGAACCGATTCGGGCCCGGACATAGCCGGAACCGGACCGATGCTCGCCGCACAGGACGAACCGCACGTCCTCGTGCTATCGGGCACGTGCTATCGGGCTCGCGCCGCCGGACGGGAGCTATCGGGTCGGGGGAGCGGCCTGCGGGTCCGCCCCGCCGCCGGGCTCGCCGTCGCCCGGCTCCAAAGGCGGCGCCGCCACCGCGCAGTGGCTCGTGCAGCGCGGCTCGCGTTCGCGGTCGGGCGCGACGCGCAGGACGTCGTCGCGCACCGTCAGGGCCGTCAGCACCGCCCCGGCCAGCAGCAGCACCGCGCACACCCGCATCGACGCGGCGAACCCGCCGGAGAACGCGGCCGGATCGTCGTAGGCGGCGCCGGTCAGCCCGGCCAGCGGCGGGACCGCCGCCACCGCCAGCAGCCCCGCCGTGCGCGCCACCGCGTTGTTGACACCGCTGGCGACGCCCGCGTGCCGGCCGTCCACCGCGGCCAGCACGGTCGCGGTCAGCGGCGCCACCACCGCCGACAGGCCCAGCCCGAACACCGCCACCGCCGGCAGCACGTCCCGCACGTAGGAGGCGTGCGCGCCGACCCGCCCGACCAGCAGCATGCCGACCGCCGCGACCACCAGCCCGGCCGTCATCGGCAGCCGCGGCCCGATCCGCCGCGCCAGCGCCCCCGCCCGCGCCGACAGCAGCAGCATCAGCACCGTCACCGGCAGCAGCGCCGTGCCCGCCGCGACGGGCGTGAACCCCGACACCACCTGCAGATTCACCACGAACAGGAAGAACAGCACGCCCATCCCGCCGTACATGGCGAAGGTGACGGCGTTGACGGCCGAGAACTGCCGCGACCCGAACATCTCCAGCGGCAGCATCGGCTGGGGCGCCTGCCGGCGGCCGCGCCGCCCGCCCCCGCCCCTGTGGGCGCGGCCGCGGGAGCGTTCCACGAGCAGGAACCCCGCCGCCGACAGCGCGCCCGCCACCGCCGCCGCGGCCACCACCGCGCCGAAGGCGCCCTGCGGCGCCTCGGTGAGGGCGTAGGTGACCCCGGCCAGCGCCAGCGCGGCCAGCACCGCCCCCAGGACGTCGAAGCGGCCGTGCGGCCCCGGTGCGGCGCTCTCGGGCACGTGCCGCACCGCCACCAGCACCACCGCGGCCGCCAGCGGCAGGTTCAGCAGGAACACCCACCGCCACCCGGCGGCCTCCACCAGCCAGCCCCCGACGAGCGGGCCGACCGCGCCCGCCACCCCGCCCAGCCCCGACCAGGCCCCCACCGCGCGGGGCCGGTCCTCCGGGGCGAACGACGCCTGGATGAGCGCGAGCGCGCCGGGCGTCAGCAGCGCCCCGCCCGCGCCCTGCAGCGCCCGGGCCGCCACCAGCGTCACCACGTCCTGCGCCGCCGCGCACAGCCCCGAGGCGACCGCGAACCACACCACGCCGACCACGAACACCCGGCGCCGCCCGTACCGGTCGCCCAGCGAGCCGCCCAGCAGGATGAACCCCGCCAGCGTGAGCGTGTAGGCGTTGACCGTCCACTGCAGGCCCGACATGGACGCGTCCAGCTCGCGGGCCAGCCGCGGCAGCGCCACGTTCACCACCGTGGAGTCCAGCAGGGCCACGCTGGAGCCGAGCACCGTCGCCAGCAGCAGCCACCGGCCCCGGGCGGTGCCCAGCCGAATGTCCGGCATCAGACCCGGACCGGTTCGCGCGTCGCCATACCGGCATCGTCGCACGCCCTGCGTCGGAGCGGCGGAGGCGGGGCGGCGGCGCCCTGGGCGGCTACCAGTGGTCGGGGCTGAACGGCTCGTCCTCGGGCCGCGCCGACTCCGACAGCAGCCGCAGGTCGGACTCCACCATCATCGTCACCAGCTCCTCGAAGGTGACCTCGGGCTCCCAGCGCAGCTGCTCGCGGGCCTTCTTGGGGTCGGCGCACAGCAGGTCCACCTCGGCGGGGCGGGTGTAGCGCTCGTCCAGCACCACGTAGTCGCGCCAGTTCAGGCCGACCGTGCCGAAGGCGAACTCCACCAGCTCGCGCACCGAGTGGGTCTCGCCCGTGCCGATCACGAAGTCCTCGGGGGTGTCCTGCGCCAGCATCAGCCGCATCGCGCGGGCGTAGTCGCCGGCGAAGCCCCAGTCGCGCCGCGCCTCCAGGTTGCCCAGCCGCAGCTCGTTGGCCAGGCCCAGCTTGATGCGCGCCACGCCCAGCGTCACCTTGCGGGTGACGAACTCCGCGCCGCGCCGCGGCGACTCGTGGTTGAACAGGATGCCGCTGACCGCGAACATCCCGTACGACTCGCGGTAGTTCTGCGTGATGTAGTGCCCGTAGGTCTTGGCGACCCCGTACGGGCTGCGCGGGTGGAACGGGGTCTTCTCGTTCTGCGGGGTCTCCCGCACCATCCCGAACATCTCCGACGACGACGCCTGGTAGAAGCGGATCTGCCCGTCGCCGGGGGTGCGCGACGGGCTGATGCCCGACACCACCCGGATCGCCTCCAGCATCCGCAGCACGCCCATGCCGGTCACCTCGGCGGTGAGCTCGGCCTGCTGCCACGACATCGGGACGTAGGAGATCGCGCCCAGGTTGTACACCTCGTCGGGCCGCACCCGCTCCACCGCGGAGATCAGGCTGCCCTGGTCCAGCAGGTCCCCGGTGGTGATCCGGACGTCCCCGACGTGCTTGCGCAGCCGCGCCACGTGCGGGTTGGCCTGACCGCGGACCAGGCCCCAGACCTCGTGTCCCTGCGCGAGCAGATGCTCGGCGAGGTACGAGCCGTCCTGCCCGGTGATGCCGGTGATGAGTGCTCGCCTGGACAGCGGTTCCTCCTGGCCGTATCGGTCGCACACGGGCTCACCGCGGGAGGTTCGCCGCGGCGAGAGTGAAATATGAGGTTAGCGACCCGGTTGCGACGCTGACGAGGGAGGGCGCCGGTTGAACCGAATTTGCTTCGAGTTCACCGGTCGGGCGGCCGCGTCCGCGGCGGCGCCGCCCCGGGCGGGGACGCGGCGCGGTGGCGCCGGGTCAGTGGGCGGCGGCCTCGCGCCGGCGGGCCCGGTAGGCCGCCACGTGCATGCGGTTTCCGCAGGTGCGGCTGTCGCAGTAGCGGCGGCAGCGGTTGCGGGACAGGTCCACCAGGACGCGGGAGCAGTCGGGGGCCTCGCAGGTGCGCAGCCGGTCCAGCTCGCCCGCGGCCACCACGTACGCCAGCGCCATGCCGCAGTCGGCGGCCAGGTGCTCGCCCATGGGCGCGCCCGGGGCGAAGAAGTGCACGTGCCAGTCGTAGCCGTCGTGGTCGGTCAGGTGCGGCGTGGTGCGCACCTCGCCGACGATGTCGTTGATCAGCCGGACCGCCTCCGGGACGTCGGCCGCGGTGAACACCGCGTGGAACCGGCTCCGCAGGTCGCGCACGCGCGCCAGGTCGCGTTCGGTGAGCCGGTGCACGTCGCTGAACCGGTTGCGGTCGACGAACGCGCGCAGCGCGGCCAGATCGGCCAGCCGCTCCTCTCCCGACGCCTCGGGCCCGGTGTTGATCAGGTCGACGACGGTGGCGAGAGCGTGCTCGGCGTCATGAGTGAAGATCACTGTGACTCCAGTCTCGGAGACCGGCGGCGGACGTGGGGGCACGCGTCGGCACGGGGGCCGTCCCCCGAGAGCGCCGCACGTTATCACCATATGACGCCGGAGGCTCAACGGGGCGCCGGAGGCGGCCCGGCGCCCCGTCCCGCACGCGGCGCCCGGCTGTGCGCCGCGGCCCGCCGTGAAAGGCGCGTATACCGTGGCGTCGTGGACAGGTGAGCGCCGTGGTCGAGGAACGGATCTTCGTCGTCTTCCTGGTCGTCGCGGTCGTCGTGCTGGCGGCCCGCGCGCTGGCCGGGCGGCTGCGCGTGCCCGACGCGATCCTGATGGTCGTGCTGGGCGTGGCGGCCGGGTTCGTGCCGGGGCTGCCGCCGGTGCGGGTGCCGCCGGAGGTCGTCCTCATGGGGTTCCTGCCGCCGCTGGTGTACCACGCCGCGTTCTTCACCGCGCCCCGCGAGGCCCGCGCCGACGCGGTGCCCATCTTCACCCTGGCGGTCGGGCTCACCGCCGTCACGACCGCGGCGGTGGCGGGGACCGTGTACGCGCTCTTGCCCGGGGTCGGCTGGGCCGCGGCGTTCGCGTTCGGTGCCGCGGTGGCGCCCACCGACGCCGTCGCCGCCACCTCGGTGATCCAGCGGCTGGGCGCGCCCCGCCGGATGGTGACGATCCTGGAGGGCGAGAGCCTGATCAACGACGGGGTGGCGCTGACCATCTTCGGCCTGGCGGTCGAGGCGCTGGCCACGCCGTTCACCGTCGGGCACGCCGCCGCCCGGCTGGCGCAGGTGGCGTTCGTCGGCGTGGCCTACGGGCTGGCGGTCGGCCTGGCCGTGCGCCGGCTGCGGCGCTGCATCCAGGACCCCAGCAGCCAGATCATCCTGTCGCTGACCACCCCCTACCTGGCGTTCATCCCGGCCGAGAACCTCGGCGGGTCCGGGGTGCTGGCGACCGTGACCGCCGGGTTCTACCTCGGCACCCGCTCCGAGGGCGTGCTGCAGTCGGCGTCCCGGCTGGCCGGCGGCATGTTCTGGCGGATCTGGGTGTTCCTGCTGGAGTCGGCGCTGTTCGTGCTGCTCGGGCTGCAGATCCGCCAGGTGCTGCGCGAGCCGCACGGCCACACCTGGACCGAGGTCGGCTGGGCCGCGCTCGCGCTGGCGGCCGTGGTGGTGGCGGTGCGGCTGGCGTGGGAGCTGGCGACCGGGCCGCTGGCGCTGCTGGTGCCCGGCGGCCGCCGCAGCCGCCGCGGGCTGGGCCGGCGGCAGCGCGTGGTGATCGGCATGGGCGGGATGCGCGGCGCGATCTCGTTCGCCATGGCGCTGTCGGTGCCCGCCGCGGCCGGCCCCGACCGCGGCGTGCTGGTGCTGCTGGCGGCGCTGGTCGTGCTGGTCACGCTGGTCGGGCAGGCGCCGCTGCTGCCGGTGCTGCTGCGGCGGTTCGGGCTGATCGAGCCGGACCGGCGGCGCGCCGAGACGATGCGCGCCCGGCACGACGCGCTGCAGGCGGCGCTGGCCCGGCTGGAGGAGATGGCCGCCGCCGACGAGGTCGACGACCGCACCGCCGACGCGTTCCGGCAGATGCTGGAACTGCGGCTGCAGCGCGTTCGCGACCGGCTCGACGGCGACGCGGACGAGGCGGACGGCACCGCCCTCACCAGCGGCCGCCGCGTCCGCGCCGAGCTGGTGCGGGCCCAGCGCGCCAAGCTGCAGGCCCTCTACCGCAAGGGCCGCATCGGCGCCGACACGCTCCGCGAGATCAGCCGCGAACTGGACATCGAGTACTCGGCCCTGATCCGCCGCCCGCGCCCCTGACGGGCCGGGCGCGCGCCGTGCACGCGGCTCAGCGGGAGTACAGGGGGTCGGCGACGACCGGGTAGTAGGCGCCCTCGTGCGCGACCCGCATCGTCACGACGTTGCCGTCCAGCACGTAGTCGGCCTTGACCGACCGGAACATCGAGTCGCACGCCCACGGGCTGTAGAGGCGGCCCACGGTGGCGCCGTAGCGCAGGTGGACCACGTCGTAGCCGCCCGACGGCATCGCCTCCAGCGCCAGCCCGTCGGCCAGCGCGAACGGGAGGCGGAACTCGGTGGGCGCCTCCGGCCCGTGGATCACCGTCAGCAGCCGGACGCCGCCGGCGGTGGTCTGCGCGACCATGTCGGTGTCGACGTCCACCCCGACGAACACCCGCAGGCTGGGCCGGATCACCTGGGCGGCGGTGTCGGCGGCGGTCGTGTCGATCCCGATGTGGACGCGCTGGCCGTCCTTGGTCGGGACCCACACGCCGTCGCGGGCGCGCTGGCCCCAGCCGACGTCGGGGTTCTCCAGTTCCTGGGGCTCGTTCTTGCCCCGAGCGACCAGAATCCTGGAGGCGGCGCTCATCGCCGCGGCAGCCCCGTCACGTGCGTGCCTCATGGCGGGCCCCCTCGCTTCGTCGAACCATTCGCCCCATCACACTGGTGCGGGTTTCACCACTGTGAACCCCGGCACGGGGCTACCGGGTCGCCACCGGGTGCTATGCCTGCTTCGCCCCCTGCGCCGTTGGACTTTACACCACGCTTATATGTGACGATCCAGCCCATAACGAAACCAGACCACGTCACGAGGGAGACCGGCCATGACCAGCACCCCGCGGTCCGGCACCGTACGCGTCGCCGACCTGCCGCCCGAGCGGCGGCAGGAGCTGCACGCCATGCTGCGCGACTCCACCCCGCTGCACCGGCTGCTGGCGCTGGAGATGGTCGAGATCGGCGAACGGCACGCGGTGCTGTCCATGCCGGTGCGGCCGGAGGCGTTCAACAGCACCGGCAACCTGCACGGCGGCGCCATCGCCACCCTCATCGACGTGGCCGCCGGCACCGCCGCCGCGCGCGGCAGCGGCTTCAAGCCGGGCGAGCAGAGCCTGGTCACCGCCGACCTGCACGTCCGCTACCTGGGCCGGCCGCACGGCGACACGGTGTTCGCCCGCGCCGAGGTGCTCAAGGCCGGCCGCCAGTTGGTGATCGTCGAATGCCGGGTCACCGACGTCGAGGACCGGGTGATCGCCGCCGCCGACTTCTCCATGATGATCGTCCCGCTGCGCAAGCCGCTGCGGCCGGTCGACGGCGCCACGGCCACCGACCCCGACCTGTGACCGCGGGCGGCCCGCGGCCGCCCGCACCGGAAAAACAATTGCGGCGAAGCACGGGCACCGCGCATCCTTGAGGTGTCGAAAGGCGACAAGATCGCCGGGGGTGAGCCACCGGTTAGGCGACTGGTCTCCAAAACCAGTGAAAAGCAGGTTCGACTCCTGTCACCCCTGCGCGGCGGGCGACGGCGCCCGCGCAATGGGCTTGTGGTGTAACGGGAACACGTCTGTCTTGCACACAGATGATCGGGGTTCGATTCCCCGCGGGTCCACCGGAAGGCCGGATCCGGTCGCCGGAAAACCGGCCGGCCGCGTCGGCGCCCGCCGTTCCGCCGGGGGCGGAAGCCCCTCGAAATCCCTGGTCATCGGGGTGCTCGAGGGGGTTCTGGCCGATGCACCCGTGCCGTAGAAGCCTTGCGGGTGAGGCGTCAGGTTTCCACCCTGAAGAACCGGGTTCGACTCCCGGCTACGGTTCTCGATCCGCCGCTCATCAGCCGCTCATTCGCGGCAGGTCAAGGCGTCAGCGCCTCGCGCCGGATCGTCTCGAACTGGGCGCCCATCGCGTCGGCGAGGGCGCGGGCGGCCGACAGCGGCCGGACCATGACGCACAGTTCCTCGATCAGCCCCTCGTCATTGGTGCGCAGGAAATCGCACCCGTGGATTTCGCGGTCGCCAATCCAGGCCTTGAACACCAAGGCGTGGCCGCGCCCGGACTCGTCGGCGAACTCGCGCACATAGCGCATGTCCTCGAACACCCGCGCGACGCCCCGCAGGATCGCGCCGACCATGGCGCGGCCGGTGTAAGGGGTGAACGCCACCGGGCTGAGGAACACGACGTCCTCGGCCAGCATCCCCGGCAGGGCGTCGATGTCGCCCCGCTCGACCGCCTCGCGGAACGGGTGCATCCGGCACCTCCATAGTCACATTTTTGAATAGCCCCGAACGCTAGTGTCCCCTCCCGGCGTTGTCCAGGCACCCTCCGGGCGCGGTCCACGCGCCGTCCGGGGCCGGGCCGCCAGGCGCGTGCGGCCCGCAGCAGGTGGTCGCGGACGAGGGCGACGTGCGGATTGCCGACGGGGCCGGAGCGCCCGGCGAGAAAGGCGGTGTCGGGTGATGCGCCGGCCGCAGGCCGTCAGCCGCAGCGGCGCCGGTGACGGCGGCACCCGCACGGCCGGCGGCCCGCCGGGACCCGCCAGGTGCACCGGCCCCCGCGGCGCCTCCCGGCCG
>NZ_BAABDO010000097.1:0-25300 GCF_039539665.1 Actinomadura keratinilytica | reverse complement strand
GGCCCGCGCCCGGCCCGGCGGACGCCCCCGAGATCGCGCGGCCCGGCGGCCCCGGCGCCCCGCACGGCCAGGGCCCGGTGCCGCCCCAGGCGGGCCGCGGCCCGCTCGACCCGAGCTGAGACGCACCCCGGGCTTCGGGACGGGCCGCAAGGCACCGGGCACGTCCCACCGCATGCGCGAACGGCGCTCCCCCACCTCGGGCGGAGCGCCGTTCGCGCTCTGTAGGATCACGGTCATGAGCAAGACGGCCGACACGCGCGACGCACGGCGCCGCGGGCGCGGCGACGGCGGACGGGGCACCGTCCGGCCGATCCGGCGGCTCGGCGACCCGGTGCTGCGGACCGAGTGCGACCCGGTGCGGACGTTCGACGCCGCGCTGCGCCGGCTCGTCGACGACATGTTCGCCACGATGTACGAGGCGGACGGCGCGGGGCTGGCGGCCAACCAGATCGGCGTCGCCCAGCAGATCTTCGTCTACGACTGCCTCGACGACCGGGACCGCCGCCACGTCGGCCACGTGATCAACCCGGTGCTGGTGGCGGCCGACGGCGACACGCTGGTGGAGCCGGAGGGCTGCCTGTCGCTGCCCGGCCTGCGGTTCGACACCCCCCGGTACGGCCACGCCGTGGTGGAGGGCGTGGACGTCAAGGGCAGGCCGATCCGGGTGGAGGGCACCGGCTACTTCGCGCGCTGCCTGCAGCACGAGTACGGCCACCTGCAGGGCCAGGTCTACATCGACACGCTGTCGGGCGCGGAGCGCCGGGAGGCCATGCGCGCCATCCGCACGGCGTCCGCATAGCCCAGGGCGGCCCCGCGGGCGGGCGTCGGGTCAGTACCAGCGGGCCGCACGCTGCCGTTTGATCTCCGAGCGGCGGCGCTTGTCCTGCAGGCGGCGTTCGTTGAGGGCGCGCGGGATCTTCCTGGGGATGCGCTTTTTGGGCGGCGGCGCGGTGGCCTCGGCGAGCAGGGCGGCCAGGCGGGCCTTGGCGGCCTCCCGGTTGCGCTTCTGGGAGCGGTGCTCTTCGGCGCGGATGGTGAGCACGCCGCGCACGAGGCGTCCGGCCAGCCGCTCCAGCGCCCGGCGCCGCAGCGCTTCGGGGATGGACGGCGAGCCCGCCACGTCGAACGACAGCTCGACCGCGGTGGCGCTGGTGTTGACGTGCTGCCCGCCCGGCCCGGAGGCGCGGGAGAAGCGCCAGGCGAGCTCGGACTCCGGCACGGAGAACGAGTCGCGGACGCGGATCTGCTCGGGCATGCGCCCGATTATCCCCGCTCGTCCCGGATCATGTCGCCTCGTTTTCCGTGCCCCCGGGGCCGCCGCCTGCGGCGGCGGCCCCGCGCCACTGCGTGAGGACGCCGCAGAAGACGGCGGCCGCGCCGCCGGCGACACAGCGACACGACGGCACGGCGACACGGCCGTGTGATTCCGACCCCCACCGGAACCACACGGCCGTGTTCCCCCATGCCGCGCCGCCGCCGGACCCGAACCCCCTAGACGACCCCGGCGCGGCGCGGCGGCTCTCCCCCGCCGGCCGGCTCAGACGCCGCCGCCGGCCAGGATCTTGTCGGCGATCTCCTTCGCCTCGTTGATCGGGATGGCGAACCCGACGCCGATGCTCCCCGAGCTGCTGCCGGAGATGGCGATCGCGGTGTTGATGCCCACCACCTGCCCGGCCGCGTTGGCCAGCGCGCCACCGGAGTTGCCGGGGTTGATGGCCGCGTCGGTCTGGATCGCGTTCTCGATGACCTTGGTCTCCTGCTGGGACAGCCGGCCCCGCAGGTAGGGCGGCAGCCCCTCCTGCTCCTGCGCGGAGCTCTCCTCGATCTTGCGGCCGAGGGCGCTGACGATCCCGGAGGTCACCGAGCCGTCCAGGCCCAGCGGGCTGCCCACGGCCAGCACCGGGTCGCCGACGGCCAGGGCGTCGCTGTCACCGAGCGTGGCGGGCGTGAGCCCGGAGACGTCCGCGGCCTTGATCAGCGCGATGTCGTGGGTGGTGTCGGCGCCCAGCAGCCGCGCCGAGGCGGTCTTGCCGTTGCTGAACTTCACCGCGATCTGGGCGCCGTCCTCGACGACGTGCGCGTTGGTGAGGATGACGCCGTCCGACCGCAGGATGACACCGGACCCGCCGGCGGTCTCCCCCGTGGCGCTCTGCACCTGCAGGGACACCACGCTCGGCTGCACGGCCGCGGCCGTCTTCGCGGTCGTCGTCGCGTTCTTGGCGGACGCGCCGGACACCGCGGTGGGGCTGGAGTACACCGTCTCGCCGCCACCGGACACGGCCAGCGCGGTGACCGCCCCGGTGGCGCCCGCGCCCAGCGCCAGCGCGACCGCCGCCCCGAGCGCCGCGATCCGGCGGCGCGTCGCCCACCGGAGGCCGCCCGACGGCGCCGCCGGCGCGGCCGCCATGGCGGGCATGCCCTGCGGGGGCGGCGCGAAGTGCGGCATCCGCCACTGCGGCTGCGGCCCGGTGTACGGCCCGGCCTGCGAGCCGTCCTGGAAGCCCTGCCGCGGCTGCGGCCCGGTCCCGGCGGCGCCCTGCGGGTCGTGCCGCGGTCCGGCCTGGTCGTCCCGCTGCGGATCGACCCGGTGGCCGGGCTGCGGCTGCGGCTGCGGGGTCGGCTGCGGCCGCTCCCCATACGGCGCGAAGTCCGGCTGATCGGCGCTCATCTCAATCCCCCTGTCGTTCACTTGCCTACGATGATGCGCCACCGCGCTGGAATATCCCTGAGGCCAACCTGAAAGTCCGCTGAAAACAAATCCGGCCCCCGTTTTCGATCACGGAAAACCGCGACCGGGAATCGGAGCGGGGGGACTGTTTGCCACGATTCCCGGTCGCGGCAGCGCTTGGCCAGGGCGCACGCCTCCGCCGGCGGGCCCGTGCCCCGGAGGGCGCCCTGTACCGGCCACCGAACCGCACGTACCTGAAAGACTCCTGAATCGCGCCTAAAACTTCGCCGAGGACGGCACCGGGCGACTCCGCCGAGCGAATCGGCGCCGGACGAATCAGTACCGGCCGAATCAGCGCAGGCCGAATGAGCGCAGCTCGAATCGGCCGCCGAGCAGAACAGCACCGGACGAAACAACCGGCGGGCGAAACAACCGGCGGGCGAATCGGCGCGCGGCGGGGTTCAGTCCGGCGCCAGCGGCAGCAGCACCCGGAACACCGCGCCCTCGCCCGGCTCGGAGTCCACCTCCACCGCCCCGTCGTGCGCGGCCACCAGCGCCGCGACGATCGCCAGGCCGAGCCCGGTCCCGGACTGCTTGCTGCTGCGGGTCTGCGGGCCGCGCGCCGGATCGACCCGGTAGAAGCGCTCGAACACCCGCTCGGCCTGCTCGCGGGTCAGGCCCGGCCCCTCGTCGGCGACCTCCAGCACGGCCGCGGGCGCGTCGCGCAGCGTGCCCGGACGCAGCCGCACCTCCACCGGCGTGCCGGCGGGCGTGTGCGTGACGGCGTTGGTGAGCAGATTGCCGAGGACCTGGCGCAGCCGCGCCTCGTCCCCGATCACCTGGAACGCCACCTCGCCGCTGACCGACAGCTCGATCTCGCGGTCGGGGGCGACCATCCGGGTCTCCTGGACGGTGTCGGCGGCCACCGCCAGCAGGTCCACCGGGCGCCGCTCGATGGGCCGCTGCCGGTCCAGCCGCGCGAGCAGCAGCAGGTCCTCCACCAGCAGGCTCATCCGGGACGCGGTGTCCTCGATGCGGCCGATCAGCCGGTCCAGCTCGTCCGGCGACCGCGCCGCGCCCTGCCGGTAGAACTCGGCGAACCCGCGGATCGCCGTCAGCGGGGTGCGCAGCTCGTGGCTGGCGTCGGCGACGAACCGCCGCATCCGCTCCTCCGAGCGCCGCGCCAGCTCCTCGGACCGGCGCGCGGACGCCTCGGACTCCGCCCGCGCCCGGAACGCCGCCTCGATCTGCGCCAGCATGCTGTTGAGGGCGCTGGCGAGCCGTCCCACCTCGGTGCTCGGGTCGGCCTCCGGCACCCGCCGCGACAGGTCCCCGGCGGCGATCGCCCCGGCGGTCTGCTCGATCGCCGCCAGCGGGCGCATGCTGGCGCGCACCACCCACACGCCGACGCCCGCCAGCACGCCCACCACCAGGACCCCGACGATCGCGTCGATGGCGATGAGCTGGCCCACGGTGCGCTGCAGCTCGTCCTGGCTGAGCCCGACGATGAGGATCGAACCGCCGGGCAGCGACTCGGCCAGCACCCGCCAGCTCGCCCCCGACCCGCCGTTGCCGGGCACGGTGAACGGCTCGTTCATGCGGCCGTCCAGATGCGCCGGGAGCTGCGGCGTGCCGCGCTCGCCGAACGCGGCCTCCTCGTCCAGGATCTGCCCGTCGGCGCTGCGCACCTGGGCGTACATCTCGCTGGGCACCCGGATGCCGATGTCGGCCGCGGGACGGCGCAGCTGCGGGACGACCTGGCCGATCGCCTGCTCCACCGCCGCGCTCAGCTGCACGTCGGCCCGGTCGACCAGGTACTCGCGCAGCACGTACACCGAGGCGACGCTCATCACCGTGAGCCCCGCGGTGACCAGCACGAGCATCCCGGCGATGAGCTTGACCCGCAGCGACGTCCGCGCGGACAGCGCCCGCAGCCGCCCGGCGATCCGCACCGCCCCGCCGGGGCGCGGCCCGTACCCGGCCGCGTCTCCGGGAGGGGCGTACCCGACCTGCGCGACGCCGTCCGGCCGGGCGGCCTCGCCCGGCTGGACGGGCCGGGTCGGCGCGGGGGCGCCCGGGCGGGCCGGATGGTGGTCGTCCGGCGGAGCGAAGCCGGGGCGCCTCGGCTGGTCCGGCCCTGGCATGCGGATCAGCTCCCGTTGCGGGGCATGCGCAGGACGTAGCCCACACCGCGCAGGGTGTGGATGAGCCGCGGCTCGGTGTTGTCGACCTTGCGCCGCAACGCCGAGACGTAGGACTCCACGATGCCCGCGTCCCCCCGGAAGTCGTAGTTCCACACGTGGTCGAGGATCTGGGCCTTCGACAGCACGCGGCCCGCGTTCGCCATGAAGTAGCGCAGCAGCTTGAACTCGGTCGGGGACAGCTGGATGGGCTTGCCCGCGCGCCACACCTCGTGGCTGTCCTCGTCCAGCTCGATGTCGGCGAACACCATGCGCGGCGTGGGCTCGGGCACGCCGTCGCGCACCCGGCGCAGCACGGCGCGGATGCGCGCGATGACCTCCTCAAGGCTGAACGGCTTGGTGACGTAGTCGTCGCCGCCGATGGTGAGGCCCTTGATGCGGTCCTGGACGGCGTCGCGCGCGGTCAGGAACAGCACCGGGGTGCGGGTGCCGCCCGAGCGCAGCCGCCGCACGACGTCGAACCCGTCGAAGTCCGGCAGCATCACGTCCAGCACGATCAGGTCGGGACGGTGCCGCTGGGCGGCCTGCACGGCGTCCGCCCCGGTGGTGGCGGTGATCACCTCGAAGCCGGTGAAGCGCAGGCTGCCCGCCAGCAGTTCCAGGATGTTCGGCTCGTCCTCCACGACGAGCAGCAGCGCCTCCGGCGCCCGGGCGCCGCCCGCGGCGTTGTTCGGCGTTCGCTCAGCCACTGACACGTCCCCCTCGTCCCATCTTTTCAGAGGGTGACAAGCCAACCTGAACGCAACCTGAAAGCGCGCTGACCTTTCACCGAGGATGCCCGGCCGCGCAGCAGGAACGCCCGGACGGCGCGGGCCGTCCGGGCGTCCCGGCGCGGCTACGGAAGGGTCGGCGGAGGGGTCACTCGCCCTTCCACACCGGCTTGCGCTTCTCGGCGAAGGCGGCCGGGCCCTCCTGGGCGTCCTTGGAGCCGAAGACGGGCATGACGATCTCGCCCTGCTTGCGCCAGGCCTCCTCCTCGGACCAGTCGGCCGACTCGACGATGATCTTCTTGGTGGCGGCCAGCGCCAGCGGAGCGTTCTCGGCGATCTTCAGCGCCAGCTCCTTGGCGGCGGCCAGGGCCTGGCCCGGTTCGACCAGCCGGTTGACGAACCCCAGCTCGGCCATGCGGTCGGCGGGGTACTTGTCGGCGGTCAGGGCGATCTCCATCGCGATGTGGTACGGGATGCGGCGCGGCAGCCGCAGCAGCCCGCCGCCCGCCGCCACCAGCCCGCGCGACGGCTCGGGCAGCCCGAACTTGGCGTCCCGCGCCGCCACCACCATGTCGCAGGCCAGCGCGACCTCGCAGCCGCCGGCCAGCGCGTAGCCCTCGATCGCGGCGATCAGCGGCTTGGCCGCCGGGCGCTCCACGATGCCGGCGAACCCGCGGCCCTCCACGACCGGGTTGTCCCCGGTGAGGAAGCCCTTGAGGTCCATGCCCGCGCAGAACGTGCCGCCCGCGCCGGTGAGGATGCCGACCGACAGGTCCTTGCGCGAGTCGAGCTCGTCCAGCGCGGCGGCGATGCCCTGGGCGACCGCGCCGTTGACCGCGTTCCTGGCCTCGGGGCGGTTGATGGTGATGACGAGGACGGCCCCGTCCTCCTCGGTGAGAACAGCCTCGCTCATGCGTGCCTCACTTCGGCTGGAAGCGGATGCCGCCGTCGAAGCGGACGGTCTCGCCGTTCATGTAGTCGTTCTCGATCAGGGCCTTGACCAGGTGCGCGAACTCCGACGGCCGCCCCATGCGCTTGGGGAACGGGACGGGCGCGTACAGCTTGGCCTTGAACGCCTCGGCGGCCTCGCCGGTGCCGTAGATGGGGGTGTCGATGATGCCGGGGCAGATCGTGTTGACCCGCACGCCGATCGCCGACAGGTCGCGGGCGGCGGGCAGCGTCATGCCGACGATGCCGCCCTTGGACGCCGAGTAGGCGACCTGGCCGGTCTGCCCCTCCAGCGCCGCGACCGAGGCGGTGTTGATGACGACGCCGCGCTGGCCGTCCTCGTCGGCCGGGTCGGTCTTGGCGATCGCCGCGGCCCCGATGCGCATCAGGTTGAAGGTGCCGATCAGGTTGACGCGGATGACGGTCTCGAAGGCGCCCAGGTCGTGCGGGCTGCCGTCGCGGGCCACGGTGCGCGCGGCCCAGCCGATGCCGGCGCTGTTGACGATGATGCGCAGCGGCGCGCCGCTGTCGACGGCGGCCTGCACGGCGGCCTGCACCTGGGCCTCGTCGGTCACGTCGGTCTTGACGAACACGCCGCCGATCTCCTCGGCCAGGGCCTTGCCCTTGTCCTCCTGGAGGTCGGCGATGACCACCTTCACGCCGTTGGCGGCCAGCTCCCGGGCGGTGGCCTCGCCGAGGCCGCTCGCGCCGCCGGAGATGACGGCGGAAACTCCGTTCAGGTCCATAAGCAGCACCTTACGTCAGGGACCGAATCCAGTTCGGGCCGATGTTACCGAAGGGTCACGCCGCGGGTCATGCTCGACCCCCGGGGCCGGTTCCGAACCGTAGGCCCGGCTCCTCAGAACCAGCACCCCCGCGAGAGGGACCAAGAGCGAACACCCCGCGCAAACCCAGCTCTACCCAGACCATCCCAGAGAGATGACACCCGCCCCCCTAAGAGCACGGCCAGGCCCTCAACCACCCCCGTCCTATGTCTTCGTCGCAGCGGCGCACCTATTACTCCCCGCGCCCTACTCCCCGCGCCCTACTCCCCGCGCCTTACTCCCCGCACCCCGGAGCGCGCCGGTGCCCGGCCGGGAGGTCCGACCGGGCACCGGGAAGGAGGCCGCGTCAGCAGTCGACGAGTTCGGGCGACTGGTTGAGCAGCTGGGCGCGGGGCGTGACGAACTCGGCGTGGCGGCGGGTCTCCCCCGGCGCGAACGCCGCGACGCGGTGACAGTTCTGGAACGCCAGCCGCACCCCGAAGTGGCGTTCCAGCGCACCGCGCATCGCGTCGCTGGCCAGCACGCGCAGCAGCTGGCCGCGGGCGCGCTCGTCCGGCGGCGGGGTGGTGTTGTCGGCGAAGCCGTCGGCGGACTCGCGCATCCGCGCCACGACGTCGCCGATGACCTGCCAGGCGTACGGCAGCGACCGGCGGATGCAGTCGACGAAGTCCGCGTCGTCCACATCGCCCTGCCTTGCCCGCTCCAGCAGCCGGTCGTCGACGTTCAAAGACATGACCGTCTCCCTTCGGTTACGGGTCGGAACGATCCGGAACCCAGGGTGACATGAAAACGATATTCATTTCAACGCGAACGCGCCGGGCGACGGATGACCGATTTCGGCCTGGTTACTGAAATGTGTCGGAAATGCCGGGGTGCGCGACCGCGGTCCCGGCGCGCGCACCCGGGCGGATCTGGGGACCGACGTGAGCAGGTCGGTGCGCACTTGTACTCAGGCGCGGCCGCCCGCCGCGTGGCACAGTGGGCGCATGAACGCGTTGCTGCAGCTCAAGGGCACGACCGCATTCTTCGTCCAGGCGATCCTGTCGTTCGCGGTGTCGCTCACCGCGGTCGCGCTGGGGATCGTCTACCTGCCGGCGCCGGTCTGGATCCGCGCCTTCCTGGCGCTCGGCATGCTCTACGTCACGACCTCGACCTTCACGCTGGCCAAGTGCGTGCGCGACCGCCAGGAGGCGAGCGCGGCGGCGGCCCGGCGCGACGCGTCGGGGCAGGTGCTGCCGCCGAACGCCCCGTACGTCGACTCTTCCGCCGCCTGGAGCTGAGGGACAGCTGAATACCGCCGCGAGTAACGCAACACTTATCAATCGGAAGGGCCCGCCGGACGCTTCCCGAAGGCCCGGCGAACGACCGAATGGAACGGCGCCCGCCGCCCGGCGGGCGCCGCCGACGTGTTCGGACCGCCACGGAGCGCTACCGGATGGACCGCTCCAGCCCTCCTCCGCCGCCGGGCGCACCCGTCCATGCGTTACGGTCCGCACGCCCGCAAAGATCAACTCGCTCGACCATTGTGGGGTTTATCACAGACTGGACAATTGTCTATCGGCTAAGCGACGCGAACATCACACAGAGTAAAGTGCTGAAAATTGCATTGTGTTTCTCGCTGCCGCGACCAGCATGCAAGATCTCACCCCGAGGGAATGGCGCACGGCCGCCTGCTACGCTCCGTGACCGTCAGCGGGAGCCGGAGGCGGGCACCGGACCCCTATCCGAAGCCCTGCGGCGCACCCGGCGCGGACGGCAGATTTGCCTATCCGCATGAAATGTGATTCAGATCACAATGTGCGAAAACCGTACTGTATTCGCGCAGGCAGAACGGCTCGGCCGGGTTCTCCCCGGACACCTGTCCCCCCTTCCGGCCGGCCGCAGAGATTTGCCGGATATCCCGAACCGTGGCTACCTTCATGCCGGTTCCAGCACGCGGCACCGCTGCCGCTGCCGATAACAGAACATCCACGACGGGCGGTGGCGCCGCCCCCCATCCCGGAGCCCCCGGGAGCGTGAGCCGGTCAACGGAGGCACCGGCCGCCCGGCGCCGAGAGACCGCCGTCGAGCCGAATCCGTGTCGACCGGAGACACGGAACCGGTGCGGGCCCCGAGGCCGGTGGCGTGTCCGGCTTCCCAGGACGCGACCGCCGCCGGGCGGCCCCGGCATCCCCCATCGCGACCGCGGTGACACCGCGGCGCGCCGGCTGCCCCGGTAGGCGTCAGGAACGAGGTCAGGAGCAGTTCTGCATACCCCCCGAACCACCCCCAGGTCCACGACCGGCATCCGCGGCGCGTTCACGGGCGGCATCGTCCTGACCGCGACCGCCGCACTCGGCGCCGGTCTCGTCGCGGCCGGCTCGGTGCGAGCCGCCGAGCCGCAGGCCGCACCGCGGACCGCAGCGCAGACGACGTCGCAGGCACCGTCGCGGACAGCGGCGCAGCAGGGCGCGAAGGCCATCACCATCGCACCCGAGACGGCGAACCTGGTGAGTGCCAAGATCTCCGCCTCCCGCAAGGCCAAGCAGCGCAAGCGCGCGGCCGCCGCCGTCAAGTACGCCTACAAGCAGATCGGCGACCCGTACCGCTACGGCGGCACCGGTCCCAAGTACTGGGACTGCTCGGGCCTCGCCGGCGGTGCCTGGCGCAAGGGCGCGGGTGTCAAACTGCCGCGCACCACCCAGCAGATCTACCGAGCGGTCAAGTACAAGGTCTCCTGGAAGGGAGCCGTCAAGGGAGACCTGCTGTTCTTCTACTCCGGCAAGAGCCACATGGGCATCTACGTGGGCAACGGCTACATGATCCACGCGCCCAGCTCCGGCAAGCGCGTCAAGAAGATCAAGCTGACCGGCTACTACAAGCGCAACTTCAGCGGCGCCGTCCGCCCCGGCTACTGATCGGCGGCTCCGCGTCGCCCGCACCCGCGTCCCTAACCCCGCACCCGGCCCCGCCGCCCGGGGCGGTGTCCCGTCGTGCGATCGGCGCGGACGCGCGACCGGCACGCCCCCGGCGCGGGGTGCGGACCCCGCTCGGACGCGGGACGCGGGCGACGCGGCCCACAAACGGCCCTGGGCAGCTGAACCCCAGGGCGACGCAAAGCTGAGACGGCCACGACGGGGCTCACTCTCGGCTGCTCGCGGTGAGCGCTCCGGCACCGTCCCCACGGCGCCGGAGCGCTCACCCGTGTTCGCGGCAGACCGCGCACACGGCCCCGGTTCAGGCCCCCAGCACCGGGTAGTCGGTGTAGCCGCGGTGGTCGCCGCCGTAGAAGGTGTCCCTGTCCGCCTTGTTGTAGGGGCCTCCGGCCTTGATGCGGGCGGGCAGGTCCGGGTTGGCCAGCCACAGCTCGCCGAAGGCCACCGCGTCGGCGACCCCGTCCCGCAGCGCCTCGACGCCGTTGTCGACGGTCGCCGGGAACGCCTCGGGCGTGGGATGCGGGTTGAGGATCAGCGTGCCCGTCCACACCTCGCGCAGCCGCTTGGTCAGGGCCCGGTCCCCCGCCTCCATGATGTGCACGTACGCCGGGTTGTACTGGGCGACGGCCCGCAGCAGCTCGGGGTACAGGTCGGCGGCGTCGCTCTCGGAGATGTTGTTGACGGTGTTGCCCGGCGAGACGCGCAGCCCGACCCGCTCGGGGCCGATGGCGTCGACGACGGCGGCCACCACCTCCACGGCGAACCGGATGCGGTTCTCGATCGAACCGCCGTAGGAGTCCGTGCGCCGGTTGGTGCCGTCGGCCAGGAACTGGTGGATCAGGTAGCCGTTGGCGCCGTGCACCTCCACGCCGTCGAAACCGGCGTCGACGGCGTTGCGCGCGGCGGAGGCGAAGTCGGCGACCGTCTCGGCGATGTCGTCCGGCGTCATCTCCCGCGGCACCGGGTGGTCGAGCATGCCGTCCGGGGTGAAGAGCTGCATGCCCGAGGCGACCGGCGACGGCGCCACCGGCAGACCGCCGTCCGGGTACAGCACGGGGTGCCCGATGCGGCCGCTGTGCATGAGCTGGGCGAAGATCCGGCCGCCCTCGCGGTGCACGGCGTCGGTCACCGCACGCCACGCCTGCGTCTGCTCGGCGGAGTGCAGCCCCGGCGTCCACACGTACCCTTGGCCGCGCACGCACGGCTGCACGGCCTCACTGACGATCAGACCGGCGCCGGCCCGCTGGGCGTAGTACTCGGCGGTCAGCTCGGTCACCCGTCCGTCCTCGGTGGCCCGGCTGCGGGTCATCGGGGCCATCACCAGGCGGTTGGGCAGCTCCAGCTTTCCGACGGTCACGGACTCGAACAGCTCGTCCACAATGATCTCCAAGAGGAATACAGGGGTTGTCGGCAGACGTCCAAGAACTTATGAGCAGGGCGGTACGGACCGAATCCGTAGGGTTTCGGGGTTCGGCCACGTAACTTTGGGAGCGTGTTGTACGGGCGGGAAGCGGAGCAGGCCGAGATCGACCGGCTGCTCGCCGACGCGCGCGCCGGACGCAGCGGCGCCCTCCTCGTGCGCGGCGAGGCGGGCATCGGCAAGTCGGCGCTGCTGGGGTACGCCGAGCGCGCGGCGGCGGACGCCGGCGACGGCGCCCCGCGGATGCGGGTGCTGCGCGCGACGGGCGTCGAGGCGGAGCAGGACATCCCGTTCGCCGGGCTGCACCAGCTGCTGTGGCCCGTGCAGGACCGGATCGACGCGCTGCCGCCCGTCCACGCCCGGACCTTGCAGGCCGTGCTCGGACTGGGCGCCGGCGTGGAGTGCCGGCCGAGCGACCGGTTCGGCGCCGGGCTGGCGCTGCTCACCCTGCTCGCCGACCTGGCCGACCGGCAGCCGCTGCTGTGCCTGGTGGACGACCTGCAGTGGATCGACCGCGGGACGAGCGAGGCGCTGCTGTTCGCCGCACGGCGGCTGGCCGCCGAGGGCGTGGCGATGCTGTTCGCCACCCGCGAGGAGACCTTCGGCGGGACGGGCCTGCCCGAGCTGCGGCCGCGGCGGCTCGCCCGCGCCGACGCGGGCCGGCTGCTGGCCGACCGGGGGCTGCCCGCCGCGCTGCACGACCGGGTCTTCCGCGAGTCGGCCGGCAACCCGCTGGCGCTCATCGAGTTCGCCGCCGCGGGCCGCGGGCTGCCCGACGGCGGGGTCACGCCGCTGCCGGTGGCCGACCGGGTGCTGGCCTCGTTCCGCGCGCAGATCGCCGCGCTGCCCGAGCGCGCCCGGCTGATGCTGCTGATCGCGGCGGCCGAGGGACGCGGCTACATGCCGACGCAGCTGGGCGCCGCACAGCGGTTCGGGGTGGACCTGTCCGACCTGGCCGCGGCCGAGCAGGCCCGGCTGGTGGAGGTGACGGGCGGCTCGATCACCTTCCGGCACCCGCTGGTGCGCGCCGCCGCCTACCAGGACGCCCCGTCGGCGCTGCGGGTGGAGGTGCACCGGGCGCTGGCCGAGGCGGCCGACGACCCGTCCTGCCGGGCCCGGCACCGCGCGTCGGCGGCCGTCACACCGGACGAGAGCGTCGCCGCCGAACTGGAGACCCAGGCCGCGCGGGCCGCCGAGCTGGCCGACTTCGACACCGCCGCGTCCCTGTACCGGCAGGCCGCGTGGCTCACCCCCGACCGGCCCGGGCGGGCGCGTCGGCTGCGGCACGCCGCGTCGGCCGTCCTGCGGGCGGGCCACGCCGAGGCCGCGCTGTCGCTGGCGGCGGAGGCCGAGCAGTACGCCGGCGACCCCGCCGAACGGGCCCGGCTGGCGTCCGTCCGGGCGGCGGTGGAGTTCGAACGCGGCGATCCGTGCTCCGCCGCGCGGCTGCTGGTCGAGCACGCCGCCGGCGCCGCGCCCGCCGAAGCCCGGACGATGCTGCGCACCGCCGCCACCTACGCCTGGACGACGGGCGAGCTCGCAGGGGTGCGGGACGCCGCCGAACGGCTGCGCGCGCTGGGCCGTCCCGACAAGGCCGTGGACGGCATGGCGCTCGTCGCCGCCGGCGACCACGAGGCCGGGCTGCCCCTGCTGACCGAGCTGATCGCCGAGGTGCGCGCCGCGGAGGCGTCGTCTCCCGCCCCCGACGCCGCCTTCGCCGACCGCCGCATGGAGGCCGTGCACGCGGGTTTGATCGTCGGCGACGACGAGGCGACGCTGGAGCTGGCCGCCGCGCATGCCGCGTACTGCCGCGCGGGCGGCCTGCTCGGCTCCCTTCCGGGCGTCCTGCGCGCCCAGGCGCAGGCGCAGGTCGCCGCCGGGCTGCACCGCGACGCCGAGAGCACCGTCGCCGAGGCGGTCGCGCTGGCCCGCGACATCGGCCTGCGGCGGGGCACCGGCCTGCTCCGCGAGCCGCTGGCGCGGATCGCGGCGATCGAGGGCGACGAGCAGCGGGTGCGCGAGCTGCTCGCCGACGCGCCGCCCGACGCCGCCGCCTACGCGCTCGGCCTGCTCGACCTCGGGCTCGGCCGGCACGCCGACGCGCTGCGCCGCTTCGAGGACGTGGCGCACCGCATGGCGGCCGCCGAGGCCGACCGGGTCAAGGCGGCCGTCCGCGCGGGCGACCCGGACCGGGCGCGCGAACCGCTGGAGCGGTTCCAGCGCTGGGCGCAGGCGGGCGGGCAGCCGTGGGCGCTGGCGGTCGCGGCCCGCTGCCGGGCCCTGCTGGACGACGCCGAAGAACCGTTCGCCGAGGCGGTCCGCCTGCACGCCGAGCACGGCGGCAGGCCGTTCGAACGGGCCCGCACGCAGCTGCTCTACGGCGAGTGGCTGCGGCGGTCGCGGCGCCGCTCGGACGCCCGCGCCCCGCTGCGTTCGGCCCTGGAGACGTTCGAACGGCTGCGGGCCGCGCCGTGGGCCGAGCGGGCCCGCGCCGAGCTGCGCGCCACCGGCGACGCCGGCGCCACGGCGCCCGCCGCCGCACCCGACGTGCTCGACCGGCTGACGCCGCAGGAACGGCAGGTCGTGCGGCTCGCGGCGGACGGCGTGAGCAGCCGCGAGATCGCCGCCCAGCTCTTCTTGAGCCCGCGGACCGTCGAGTACCACCTCTACAAGGCGTATCCCAAGCTGGGCGTGTCGTCCCGCAGGGAGCTGCCCCGGGTGCTGGCCGCAGCGGGACGGGCGGAGTCGTGACCGCCGGGCGCGACGGATGCACGCTCACCTGCCCGTGCGGGGACTGGCGCGTCGGCTCGCAGTTCTTCGCCTTCGAGGCCCGGCCGCCCGCCGAGTGGCCGGCGGCCACCGGCCCCCTCCCTACCTGGGCCGAGCCGGAAGATGCCGCCTGAGGTGGTCCTCGGCGGCCTCCCAGGCCCGCACGGCGTGCTCGGGCTGGTGGAACATCGGCGCCTTGCGGTTGTGGAAGGCGTGCCCCGCCTCCTCGAACACCCGGACGGCCGCGTTGTCCCGTCCCTCGACGGCCTTCTCGACCCGGGCGACCTTGTCACGCGGGATGTACGGGTCGGACCCGCCGAAGATGTACAGGATCGGGCAGCTGATCTGGTCGAGCAGCTCCACGGCGTCCGGCACGCCCGACCCGTAGAACGACACGGCCGCGTCCACCTCCGCCCGGGCGGCCAGCAGGTGCGTCATCGTCCCGCCGAGGCAGAACCCCAGCACCCCGGCCTGCTCGGTCACCTGCGGCAGCTCCCGCAGCAGCTCCAGCGCGGCCGCCAGGTCGTCGACGCCCTTGTCCGCGTCGAAGCGCGCCGCCAGCTCGAGCGACTGCTCGACGGCCTCCTCGGTGTGCGGGACCGCCCAGCCGGGCCGCAGCCGCCAGAACAGGTCGGGGGCGGCGACGACGTAACCGAGCCCGGCCAGATCCGCGGCGACCGCGCGGATGTAGTCGCCGACGCCGAAGATCTCCTGGATCAGCAGGACGCCCGGCCCGCTCCCGGCGTCCGGCACCCACACGTGCAGGTCGAACGCGCCGTCGGGAACGACCACCTTGATCGTTTTGCTCATGCGAGCAGAGCGTAGACCGTGCTCGCCGTGGCGGCCGTGGCGCCGCCCGCGGTCATCGTCACGTCGGCGAACGCCAGCGTCCGGCCCAGCTTGGTGATCCGCACCTCCACCAGCACGTCCTTCCCGACGACGGGCCGCTGGAACGTCGTCGACTGCTGCACGGTCGTCATCGGCACGAACCCGCCGCGTGCCCCCGACACCGCGATCACCGTGGCGGTGTCGGCCGCCGCCATCAGCGCCTGCCCGGACAGGCCGCCGCCCTCCCGGGCCAGCCGGTCCGACCACGGCAGCCGCAGCGTGGCGCGCCCGTCCCCCACCTCCTCCACAATGAGCCCGAGGTCCTGCACCCAGGGAGCGAAGTTGTCGCGCAGAATCCGGCCGCCCTCGTCCGGCGTCATCGTCATGCCGCCATGATGACAATGGAAGGGTGCCGACGCACGAGGACATCTTCCTTCCGGCGACCTACGCCGAGCGCGTCCCCTGCGCCGCGTTCCGGCGGCTGCGGGCCTCCGCCCCGGTCTGCTGGATCCCCGAACCCGCCGTCGGCCCCTGGCCTCCCGGCCCCGGCTACTGGGCGGTCTTCCGGCACGCCGACGTCGAACACGTCCTGCGGACCCCCGAGACCTTCTCCTCCCACATGGGCGCCACCCAGATCCGCGACCCCGACGCGCCCGAAGACCTCGCCTTCGTCCGGTCGATGATGCTCAACCAGGACCCGCCCGGCCACACCCGCCTGCGCCGCATCGTCGCCGCCGCCTTCACCCCGCGCGCCGTCCGCGCCCTGGAGGCCGCCGTCACCGAACGCGCCCGCACCCTGATCGCCACCGCCGCCGACCAAGGCGAGGTCGACTTCGTCGAGGTCGCCGCCGACCTGCCCGTCTGGACCCTCGCCCAGATCATGGGCGTCCCCGCCGAGGACCGCCGCCTCCTGTACGACTGGGCGTCCCGCGTCATCGGCTTTCAGGACCCCGACCACGCCGGCCTGTCCACCGCCGACCGGACACCCCTCACCCCGCTCGGCCGCGCCGCCCTGACGCACCGCCCCCGCTCCCTGACCGGCCCCGACGGCCGCCCGATGAACCCCCGCTCCCGCGCCGCCCTGGCCGACATGTTCGCCTACGCCCACGCCCTCGCCGACGTCAAACGGCGCGCCCCCGGCGAGGACATCATGTCCCGCATGCTCGCGGGCGGCCTCACCCGCCCGGAATTCGAGAACATGTTCTTCCTGTTCGCCGTGGCGGGCAACGAGACCCTCCGCAACGCCATCCCCGGCGCCCTGCTCACCCTCCTGGACCACCCCGCCGAGTTCCGCCGCCTCCGCGAGAACCCCTCCCACCTGCCCACCGCCATCGAGGAGATGCTCCGGTACTGGCCCCCGGTGATGAACTTCCGCCGCACCGCCACCCGCGAGACCGTCCTGCGCGGCGTCCGCATCCGCGCCGGCGACAAGGTCGTCGTCTACCACGCCTCGGCCAACCGCGACGAGACCGTCTTCCCCGACCCGGACCGCTTCGACATCACCCGCACTCCCAACGACCACGTGAGCTTCGGCTTCGGCCCCCACTACTGCCTGGGCGCCCACCTGGCCCGCACCCAGATGCGCGCCCTCTTCACCGAACTCCTGCAGCTTGACGTCGAACGCACCGGCACCCCCGTCCGCCTCGCCTCCAACTTCCAGAACGGCCTCAAGCACCTCCCCGTCCGCCTCACTCGCCCCCGTGGCCATACTCGGATGCGAGTACCAACACCGCCCTCTAGACTCTGATCGGAAAGGACTACCACCCACGAAGGCCGGTGAGAACCACACCACACCACCCCCAGGGTCGCTAGCTCAATTGGCAGAGCTCCGGACTTTTAATCCGTAGGTTGTGGGTTCGAGTCCCACGCGACCCACCATGCGTGACCTGGGCAAACACGAGTTCGCCCCGGTATGCCCACCGTCGGCTTCGCCCCGGTTCGTCCCCGCGGTCGCTCCATGCCCGCTCCACGGTCGGCCCCCGGACACCGGCACGTGCCGCACCGGGTCCAAGGCGGACGTGCAGATGGGCCCGTATCGCGCTCCGTCCACCACAGTCCAGGAAAGACCTACCGCACACGGACTCACCTCGGCCATGGCGCTTTACGAAGCGGCGTTCGCCGTGGTGGCCGCCTGGTTCAACCACCGCCCTCCACGGTGCCGTCATCATTCCCCTTCATCTCCTGGTGCGCCGCCCCCAGCGGCCGACGGTCAGCCCGAAACACCACCCCGGCGCAGCGGCGGACACCGCAGCCGAACGCGACACCCTGATCCGGGCTGCCCTGCGCGCCCCGGCGTTCTGGACGCTGGGCACAGCGTCCGTCACCCACGGCGCCGCCATCGCCGTCATCGGCGTCCACCTGGTCACCTACCTGACAGAACTCGGCCACCCGGCCGCCTCCGCCGCCACTGTCACCAGCCTGCTCGGCATCCTGTCGGTATCCGGGCCGCCAGTGACCACCGCAGTCGCTCACCGCATTCGCCCTGCCCGTCATCGGCGCCACCACCGCCGGAGCCATCGCCTGCGGCCTGGGGTTCGGCGTCGGCACCAGTCCGTGCCGCCTTGCCAGCCGACAGTTACGGCACCATTGCCTACGCCACCATCGCCCCGGCACCCACGCCCCGTGGTCTTGGCCACGACCGTCCATTGCGCCCCGCAACCACGGGCCTGTTCGCCGTCTACCGCCACACCACAGGCCTGTGAAGAGCGCCAACTGCTCCGAAAGACTCGGCAGAGGCTCGACCGCCGACTGCGCACGCTAGTCAGGGACAAGCTAGTGACGCGAGCGTCCCACTCGCGGTCAGCCCGGTCATCAGCAGAACGGGTGCCGAGCACGGTCAGACAGCACGCGGACTTCCAAGCTGAGCCTGTAACTCGAAGCGTGTAAAGGTGATCTTGTCGTGGGTCCGGTTGTCTTTACTGGATGCGGCCTGGGTAGGCGGCGGCGAGTTCGTTGAGCGCTTCGGCCCAGCCGTAGGTCTTGGTGCCCTCGATGAGCCGTCCGGGGTAGCCGGTGCGGGCTCCGTCCTGGCGGGTGCGGGCAGCGCGTTGGCGGGCGCGTTTGTCCTCGATGTTGACGATGGCCAGCCACAGCAGCTTGACCACCGCGTCGTCGGTGGGGAAGTGCCCGCGGGCCTTGGTGACTTTCCGGAGCTGGTAGTTGAGGGATTCGATGCTGTTGGTGGTGTAGAGCAGCTTGCGGACCGCGGGAGTGAAGGCCAGGAACGGGATGAACCGTTCCCAGGCCGCCTCCCACGCCCGCACGGCCTGCGGATATCGGCGGCCCAGGTCGGTGCCGGCGAAGGCGGCCAGGGCGTCCAGGGCGGCGTCGGCGTCGGGCGCGGTGTAGATCTTGCGCAGTTCGGCGGCGACGGCGGCGCGGTGCTTGCGCGGGACGGGGCGCAGGCTGGTTCTGATCAGGTGCACCACGCACGACTGGACGGTGGTGCGCGGGCACGCGGTGGTGCTGGCGTCCTCGAACCCGGCCAGCCCATCGCAGCAGGCGATGAGGATGTCGTGCACGCCGCGGTTGCGCAGGTCGGCGACCACGCCGCGCCAGAACGCGGCGCCCTCGCCGGTGGGGCCGTCGGCGGCCTTGGGCACCCAGATGCCCAGCACGTGCTTGTCGCCGTCGATGTCGATCCCGACCGCCAGGTAGGCGGGTTTGTTGTGCACGACGTGGTCGTCGCGGACCTTGACCATGAGGGCGTCCAGGAACACCACCGGGTAGATGGGGTCGAGCGGGCGGCGCTGCCAGGCCTTGACCTCCTCCATCACCTGCTCGGTGATCCGCGACACCGTCTCCGCCGACAGCCGGGTGCCGTACACCTGGTCGAGGTGGTGGACGATGTCGCGGACGGTCATGCCGTGCGCGTACAGGCTGATGACCATGTCGTCCAGCCCGCCGGAGACACGCCCGGCGCGTTTGGGCACCAGCACCGGCTCGAACGTCCCGGCGCGGTCGCGGGGCACTGCAAGCCGTACGGGGCCGACCCCGGTCTGCACCGTCTTGGAGATCTTGCCGTTGCGGGAGTTGCCCGACCCGTACCCGGCGGCAGCGTGCTTGTCATAGCCCAGGTGGGCGGTCAGCTCGGCCTCCAAAGCCCGCTCGAGCACGGCTTTGACCAGGTCGCCGAGCATGGATCCCTCACCGGTCAGGCGCAGCCCGCCGGCCTCGTCGCGGGAACGGGCCAGCAGTTCATCCAGCAGCCGGTCATCGACCAGCTCCCGGATCGGACGGCGCGTGCTCTCACGCTCGGACTCGCTCATCTCCGCCACGGTAGACGCAAGATCACTCACAGTGGCCGAGGTCGGGCTGTCGACACGGTCGATCACGGACATGATGCGTGTTTCTCCCCCCGAAGAAGTGGGTGTGGTCACCCACTGATCACCTGCTGCCCAGCAAGATCACTTTCCACACCTGGAGAGATACCTCCGCCAGCGCGAGGGCGAACGCCTGCCGCGCCCATCGGCCGGCCCTTGGTGTGGACAAGGAGTTCCGCTTGTCAACACCAAGTGCCTACATGGCAGTTGGCTATTCGAGTGCTTCGAGGGCGCGGGCGATCAGCTCCCTGACCGGCTGGCCGTAGACGGCCGACCGTTGGAGCCGAGCGAACGCCTTGGCGTACAGAGCGATCTCGTGGGGTTGCGTGATCGTGAGCTCAGCCGAGTACGTCTCGACCATCACGGTGCGCTCATCGAACATGATGAACGAGTTGCCAGGCCAGAGTTGGTATACGGCCCTGGTGGGGATGATGCCCAGGCTCAGGCGGGGCAGGGACAGGACGGCCATGAGCCGGTCCAGTTGGCCGCGTAGGACATCGGGGCCACCGAGGTTGGTGTAAAGCGCCTGCTCGCCAAGGATCACGTTGTAGCGGCGATCACCCTGGTAGAGGTATTGCTGACGTTCCATCCGGGCCGCTACGCCCCGCTCCATGTCGTCGGGGATCTCGTAGAAGTCCACGACCTGTTCAAGCATCGCGGTGGCGTACTCGGCGGTCTGGAGGGTGCCCCAGACGAGGGCTGGGTGGTAGACGCGGAAGACCTTGGTCTGCTCGTAGAGGTTGATGGAGTGCTGCTGCCGGAGCTTGGTTCCGGTCTGGAGCGTGCGCCGCCACTCCAACCACATGGCGTTGATGCTCCGGACGGTCGCGATCAGTTCGGGGATCTGGTCTTCGGCGTTGCAGTGGCGGCACCAGATCCGGATGTCGTTCTCGTTGGCGGTGCGCTTGCCGTGCTCGATCCGGCTGACCTTGGACAGGTGCCACCCCGCCATGGCGGCCAGAGCCCGCCCGGTGAGCCCCGCGTCCTTGCGGAGATCACGTAGGCGGGCTCCGAGCGCCTCTCGTGCTTGCTGTGCCTGGTGCGACACGGCTTAGGCAGGCTTGTATTCGTTGTGCGGGATGGCGAGCTTCCACAGCCGGTCCCGGACCTTGGCGCAGTCGGCCACCGTGTCGGGGTCGGTGACCAGTTCAGAACCCTTGATGCGCCCGTCCTCGTGGAAGTGGCCGACTGTGACCACTTCATCGTCGAACAGCCACCAGTCGTTGCCGCCTACGGGGAACACCAGCCCCCCAGGCAGGAGGTGCCGGGGCAGCCAGCGGATGTCTTCTCCGGCTTCCTGGTTGAGCCGGGTGACGGAGTGTTCCCAGCGGATGTACTCGGTGAGTGGTTCGCTGATGACGCGTACTCGGCGGACGGTCTTTCCTGCTCGGGTAGCTTGCCGGACTCGCTCCAACCAGGGCTGGAGCCACGCGAAGTCGTCGGGTTCGCCACGGCGCCAGCGGGCTATTGGAGCATCTTCGTACGCGGCACCGTAGGAGTCTTTGAGTTCCAGGTGGAAGGCGTCGCGCTTGAAGGTGCCGAGCAGTTCGTCTCGTTGGTCAGGCGTCATCAACTCCACGGTCGTTCTCCTCCAGCAGTGCCCGCAGGGCTTCCCTCGGGACCTCGATGCAGTCCTCGTTGTCCGGCAGGGCCAGCTCGGCGCGAATCGCGGGGTCGGTGACTCGCGGCCCTTGAACGAGGTAGTTGCCGTTCTCCATCACGCGCACGATCGGGGGTGCCCAGCTCGTCACCACGCCGTGAAGCCCGTCCTTGGACAGGTGCGCCAGAAGCCTGGCGTAGATTTCCACGCACGTCTCACCCTCCGGGATGTCGAGCTTGGCCAGGATCTCCGGATCGGTGACCTTGTAGCCCTGGATGAGGTAGGTCTGACGGTCGGTGGCGTAGAGGGTCGGGCTGTCGCCGCCGGAGGTCTCCTTGCCCAGGAACCGTATCTGCATGGTCGCTCTCCCGTCTGAGAGTTTGCCGGGTTTTGCAGCTACCGCATCGTCAAACGGCCCTCCGATCTCGTCAAGAGTCGATGTGGCAAACAGCGGCAAACCCCTTGGGGGTCTTAGCGCACCGTACTTACGGTGCCGGGTAACGCACAACGCGCACCGGCACCTGAGGAGGGTTTCGTGGCTTCCCTAGATCGGCCCCGTGAGTCCGACGCCGAGCAGGTGACCGACCCGCGTGGGGCGGCGTTCACGGCGGCGCTGGCGGGGCTGGCGCGCGGTCACAAGCTGATGGTGACCGAGGTGAGCCCGACGCGGTTCAAGGTGGCGCAGGGTCCGGAGTCTCGGGGGTTGGAGGTCGAGGCCCGGCAGCGCGCCGACGACGGGGGCCGGTGGTGGTTCTGCTGGGGCGGGACGGTGTGGTTGTGCGAGGCCGACAACCCCACTGACGCGCTGGTGCAGATCAAGGGCGCGCTCAAGCGGATCACCTCGCCGTGGAGCCAACCGGAGGATGCGGGCGTGTCCGGGGTGCGGTCGTGACCGCCGTCCCGTCCCGGCCGGTGCGCACGGGCTTGGTCTGGCCCGAGGCGCAGCCCGAACCGCGTCCCCGGCCTGCCCCGGCCGGGCCGGGTGCGGCGGAGTTCCTGGCGGTGCTGCGGGCGGAGTTTCCCAGTGTGGCGTTCACCGCCGACGCGGTGGCCGGGCGGTGGTTCGCGATGCGCGGCAAGAGCTTATTCGTCCGCGCGGCGAACGGGATCGAGCTGCGGGACAAGCTGATCTCGGCGGGGATGCGACCGCGCAAGGTGAAGCGGTGACCGGCAAGTGGGCTGCGGCGTCGGTGGTGGTGTGGCGCGAGCCGGACGGCATCTTCCTGGTGTCGGACCGCAACGGGCAGCCGCTTGCCACCTTCTACGCAGAGGACGACGGATGGTGGCGGATCGCCCGGAGCAACGGGACCGAGGTGCGGGTGTGGAAGCCGGGCGCGGGGCCGGAAGAGATCACCGTGCGGGCGCTGCGGCAGTGACACGCCGCGTGGCGGTCGGCCGCGCGGACGGGCAGAAGGGATGTCCAAGTGGGCAAGCACGATGAGAAGAAGGACGGCGACGGCAAGTGGGACAAGCCGATCCCGCCGCCGGACCCCAAGAACCCGCCGGGAGGCGGCAAGCACGAGAAGGGCAAGTAGATGGCCGATGCTGCGGAGCTGTCGGCCCGGCTGACGTCGGCGCTCGCCGAGGCGGGCGATCTGACGCCGGAGTGGCGCGGGCCGTTTGAGAAGGTGCCCCGGCACCGGTTCATCCCCGACACGGTGTGGGTCGAGGACGGTGACCGGCTGGTGCCGGTGCACCGAGCCGACGACGAAACCGCGTGGCTGGAGCTGTGCTACGCCAACGACTTCGTCATCACGCAGGTGGATGACGGTGACCCGGCCGGGCCGGGACAGGTCGGCCACGAGATCACCAGTTCGGCCAGCCGCCCGGACGTGGTCGCGCGAATGCTGGCGGCGCTCCAGGTAGAACCCGGCATGGCCGTGCTGGAGATCGGCACCGGAACCGGGTGGAACGCCGCGCTGCTGGCCGAACGGCTCGGGGCCGACAACGTGACCTCGGTCGAGGTCGATCCGGCGGTGGCCGACCACGCGCGCCGCGTGCTCTGGCAGGCGAGCTACCAAGTCAGGGTCGCGGCCGGGGACGGCGCGGAGGGCTACCCGGCGTGCGCGCCGTTCGATCGCGTGATCGCCACCGTCGCCGCCGACCGGGTTCCGCACACGTGGGCGCAGCAAACGCGGCCGGGCGGTCGAGTGCTGGTGCCATGGGCCACCGACTTCCACAACGGCGCGCTGGTGTCGTTCCTAGTGGCGCGGGACGGCACCATGCGCGGCCGGATCGTGGACAACGTGGCGTTCATGCGGCTACGTGACCAGCGCGGCAAGCGCGCCTCGCTGGACCGCGACGTGCGCGATGTCGGCGGGGCGCGCCGGTCGTTCACCGGCCTGCATCCCTATGACGTGGTCGGCGAGTACGACGCCTCGCTGGCGGTCGGGCTGAGGGTGCCGCGCTGCAAGCTGATCGTCACCCACGACGACGGCGGGGCGTACACGGTGTGGCTGGTCGATCCGTGGTCGGGCTCGTGGGCCAGCCTGGAGGCCGCGCCGGGCGCGGAGAGGTTCCCGGTCCGCCAGTCGGGCGACCGGGACCTGTGGCAGGAGGTGGAGGACGCCTACCGCTGGTGGAACGGGCTGGACCGTCCGTCCGCCGACCGCTGGGGCCTGACCGTCACGCCCGAGGGCCAACACCTCTGGCTCGACTCCGAGGACCACCGGATCGACCGGTAAGGGCCGGGCCTCGCCGCCGTGGACGCTGAACGTCCCGGTGCGGTACGTGCGGAGGCGGGGTGGGCAACCTTGCGGCGGCGGCCCGGCGCGCGGATGTGCGTCGCCGTGGTCGCCGCGTCCAGCCGGGCGGGGAGTCCACGCCCCGCCCGAGGAGGGGGGCTGTGTTCCGGTCCGGGCCACCGTTTCCCCGTTGTCGGTGGTCGGGCCGGGCGCGGCCGTCCTGGGGCCGGTGCCCGTCCCCCGCGCGGCATCGGCCCCGAACGCCACAGCACCCCCGGCCGGGTCGGGCCGGGGGGTGCGGGTGTGTCCGGGCGGGGGTTACCGCTTGACGGGGATGTACTCGCCCATCGCGGTGGCGCACTCGTGGCAGAAGATCCACGGGTCGGCGGCGTTGGCCTCGGCGATGTCCTTGCGCCGGTAGTAGCCGCGCTGGTCGTGGTCGGTGCACTCGGCCGCCCACGTCATGACCGGCCCAGCCTCATCCAGCTTGACCGGGGTCACCGGGCACGCCGGGTGCTTGAGGTCCAGAACCCGCGTGGTGGTGTTGGCGTACCGGCGCTTGCGCTGCACGATGACGTACTCGGGCAGTTCGACCGGCGCGGCCTGGTCGGGCTTGTCGGTCGCCTCGGTCGCGGACTTGGCGGGCGCGGCCTTGGCGGCGGCCGGGGCGTTGCGGGCCGCCGTGGGCGTCGCCGTGCCGTCCGTAGCCGTCCGCGCGGCGCGGGCCGGGGCCTTGGCGGGGCGCGCGGCCTTGGCGGCCGGGGCGGGCTTGCTGGTGGCCTTGCCGGAGGCGGCGGGCTTGGCGGCCGGGGCCTTGGCCGGGGTGGTGGGGGTGGTCTGCTCGGTCATGTCGTCAGAGCGGATCGTTGGAGCTGGTGCTGCACGCGCTGGTGCTGCAGGTGCTGCCGCAGCCGTCGCTGGTGGAGCACATCATGGTCACCAGCGGCGTGGTGGACTCCACCACGCGCATGTCCAGCACGAACTCCTCCTCCCCGACCTCGGTCCGGTCGTCAACGGGTTCGGTGGCGTCCAGGGGCAGTGGTAGGGCCATCGGCTCACTCCTCACACATTTCGGGGGTGAAGGGTTCGGTGCTGCCTGGCTCACCGGACGGGCCTGGTCAGCTTGTCGGGGACCAGGAGATCGAGACGGCGCCATGGTGCTTTTCCAGCACGGCCGCATGGTCAGGGAGCTGGGGAACGGTGCTGCCAACCGTCCAGAACCCGAACGTGGGCACGCGGTGGCGGCCGTTGCGGTCCCACGCCCGAATCTGCTCGACAAGGGCGGCGGCCGCGTCCTGGCCGTGAACGCCGTAGGCGGTGGCGCCGAACTCCACGCCGGCGCCGTCCATCGCCGGACGCACGGCCAGGTAGGCGAGGGAATCCCCACGCACGCCCCCGAACGGGAACCACGTCTTGCCCATCTCGGCCGCCAGGGCGGTGTCCGGGTCAG